>JBEITC010000073.1:0-11388 GCA_040375075.1 Planctomycetota bacterium
CACTGCCGGGCACTGCCGGGCACTGCCGGGCACTGCCGGGCACTGCCGGTCACACTGCCGGTCAAACTGCCGGTCACTACCGGCGCAGCGTCGTCGCCAGCGCTCAGACCTTCGTCAGCTCGAAGCCGCGGCGGTAGACCTTGCTGATCAGCGCCTGCGCGGCCGACGAGTTGGTGACCTTCATCGCGGCGGCGTCCCACTCGATGCGCTCGCCGGTGCGGAGCGCGAGGTTGCCGAGCAGCATCGCCTCGGTGAACGGGGCGGCGTACTCGAAGTTCGCCATCGGCTGCGTCTTGGTCAGGATGCCCTGCAGCCACTCTTCGTGGATGCCGGGCGAGCGCGGCAGCGTCGGCGTCGGCGCCGTGTACTGCAGCGGGTTGCCGGCCTTGTCGTAGACGTGGAACGACTCGCCGTAGTCGGTGGGCGAGTAGAGGATGCCCTTGTCGCCGACCAGCAGGAAGCCGCCGCTGCGCCACTTCACGCCCGGCAGGATCGACGCCGGCGGCAGGTCGCCGCCGTCGTACCAGACCATCTTGACCGGGCCGCGCGCGCCGCGAGCCGGGAACTGGAAGTTGATCGTGCTGCGCTTGGGCGCCGTCTCGTCGTTGCGGCTGTCGGCGACCGCCTCGATCGACGTCGGCGCGTCGAGTTCGAGCGCGAAGAACGGCAGGTTGGCGACGTGGCAGGCCATGTCACCGAGCGCGCCGGTGCCGAAGTCCCACCACGCGCGCCACTGGAACGGCGCGTAGCCCTTGAAGTCGCCGTCCTTGCGGCCGGTGGCGTACGGCCGCCACGCTGCCGGCCCGAGCCACAGGTCCCAGCGGAACGTCGCCGGGATCGCGTCGACGTGCTTGGGCCGGCCGATGCCCTGCGGCCAGATCGGCCGGTCGGTCCAGACGTGCACCTCGGTGACGTTGCCGATCACGCCGGCGCGCACGCACTCGGTGGCCGTGCGGAAGCCGTCGAGGCACGTGCCCTGGTTGCCCATCGAGGTGATGACCTTGGTCTTGCGCGCGGCCTGCAGCAGCAGGCGCGCCTCCTCGACCGTGTGCGACAGCGGCTTCTGGACGAAGACGTGGATGCCACGCGCCATCGCCGCCAGCGCCGGGCCGGCGTGCAGGTGGTCGGGCGTGCTGACGGTCAGCGCGTCGAGCTTCTCGACGTCCAGCATGTCGCGCCAGTCCTCGTAGAACGCCGCCTTCGGGTTCTCTTCGCGCATCTGCTTGGCCTTGCCCAGGTCGACGTCGCACAGCGCGACGACGTCGTGGTTCTTGGCGCAGGCCTGGATGTCCGTCAGGCCCTTGCCGCCGCAGCCGACGGCGCCGATGCGCAGCCGTTCGTTGGGCGACAGCCGGCGCAGCGGGGCGGCGGCGAAGCCTGGGTGGGCGAAGCGGCCGGCGGCCGCCGCCGCGGCGCTGCCGACGAGGAAGTCACGACGCGAGGAACCTCTAGAAGCCATGATGCCGCGCACCATAGCCGCCGCCCCGGGCGTCACGCCCCGGGGTAGGTAACGACTTCTTCACTTCTTGGGCTGCTGGTGCGGCTCGCGGCCGTGCCGGATCGCCGCCCACTTCTCGCCGTACACGAACGTCGGCGACTGCTCGTAGTCGTGGCACTGCGTGCACAGTTGCGAGGCCTGCGCGCCGGCGAGCAGGCCGAGCGGCTTCTGGCCGGCGGCCGCGACGTGCTCCGAACCCGGGCCATGGCAGCGCTCGCAGCCGACGTCGGCGAGCTGCGGCGTCTCCTCGAACGAGCGGAAGCCGCTGCGTTCGCCGTAGCCGACGACGTGGCAGCTGACGCAATCGGGGTAGGCGGTGACCGGCCAGCCGTAGCGCTTGGGATCCTTCTCGGCGTCGACGAGCGTCTGCCACGCGTGCGCGTGCTTGGACTTCTGCCAGTCGGCCATCGCGGTCGGGTGGCAGGCGGCGCAGGTCGGCGTGCCGACGTACGACGCGCCGTTGGCCGTCGGCCGCTGTTCGGCCATCTGCGCCAGGATGCCCTGCGCCTTGACGTCGTTGCGGTGGGCCAGGATCACGTCCTTGACCTGCGGGTCGCCGCCGCCGCCCGGCACCGTGCGGCTGCCGGCGAGCGGCACGAGTTCGCACGCGACCTGGCCACCGGCGGTGTCGCGGTGCAGCCAGCAGTCGAGCAGCACGCGGCCGCGCGAGCCGGCGAACACCAGCGGCACGTCGCCGATGCGACTTGGCGCCACGGTGGGCTCGGCGTAGCTGCGATCGACGCCGACCACGAGGTCGGGCGCGGGGCGCAGCGTCGGCACGAGCTTGCGGATGGCGGCATCGTCGCCGTGCACCAGCAGGATGCGGCGCGTCGTCGGCTCGGCGCCCGCCAGCGCCCGTTCCCAGCCCGCTGCCGGCGGCAGATGCTCGAGGGCCGTGTCGCCCGCGAGCGCTGCGGCCGGCGGTTCGAGCAGCAGCGAGGCGACGCGCAGCACGACGCCGCGGACCTCCTTCTGCACGAACGGCTGCGCCGGCCAATCGGCGGCGTCGCTGACGAGGTCCGAGGCGACGACCGGCGCGCCGGCGAGGAACATGCTCCAGTCGGCGCGCGGCAGCAGCAGGTCCTTCGGGCCGACGCCGAGCGCGTCGTAGCGCTTGGCCATCGCGAACAGCGTCTGCGACGCCGTCAGCAGCTTCAGGGCGTCGAGCGGGCTGTCGCCGTCGATGAGGTCGCCGCCTTCGAGCAGCAGGTCGTAGCTGCCCTGTTCGCCGATGTGCTGCATGCGACGCGCGAGGCCGCCGAGCTGGCCGCTGGCGCAGCCGCACGGTTCGAGCCGGCCCTGCATCGAGCCGCTGACCAGCAGGCGGATGCGGTCGGCGGGCGGGGTCGGGGCGGCAGGCTTCGGATCCTGTGCTGCTGGCGTTGCCGCCTTGCTCTCGCTGCATTGCGCGAACGTGGCGACGAGCGACGACAGGGCGAGGGCGAGCGCGGCGAGCGCGGCCGGGCGGGTGGGCTTCATGCGTCCTTGCGGGCCAAGAGTACCAGTTCGATGGGCAGGAACGGGCCGCGGTCGCCGTCCTTGGTCAGCGTCACGCTCGCGCGCACGCCCGCAGCGAGGCCGCCGAGGTAGCGCACGTGCATGCGCTGGCGGCGCGGCGAGTCGGGCATGGGTTCGAAGCGGACGGCGAAGTGGCGGCGCAGGTCGCGGCCTTCGCCGTCGACGAGCTGGCGCACGGTGAACTCCACGGGCCGGCGCGCGTCGTGGTCGACGACGATCACGAATTGGCCGGTCGCCTCGGCCTCGGTCTGTTCGCGATCCAGCACGGCGCGGAACGACGGCTTGTCGAGCGGCACGGCCTCGAGGTCGGGGATCGACTTCCAGACCGCGTCGAGCGTCAGTTGGTAGCCCGGGATCGACGTCGCGACGACGACCTGTGCGCGGTGGTTGCCGAACGGGCCGGGCTCGACGTTGGCGCGCAGCAGCCAGTGCTCGCCGTCCTTCACGAACTCGAGTGCGAGGCGCGGATCGCTGGCGGTCGCCGGCCCGAAGCTCGCGTCCCGGTGGCGTTCGTCGCCGCGCAGCGTCGTGGCGAGGAAGCCGCGCGTCGACGCGGCCACCCGGCCGAAGTCGAGCGTGGCCAGCGGCCGCAGTTCGACCGGCGCGTCGACGCCAAAACGCACGACGAGCGGCCACTGCACGCGCGAGGAGCCGGTCGGGTCGTCGAGCGCCTGCAGCATGACGAAGCCGCGGCTCTGCGTCGGCTTGAGGTCGGCGGCTTCCTTGCGCGCGGTGTCGATCTCGATCCGCAGCAGCAGCGACTCGCCGGCCGCCGGCAGGCTCACGGCCGTGCCGGCGCCGTCGACGAAGCGCTCCTTGCCGTCGGCGCCGCGCAGGCGCAGATCGGCATGGCCGCACGAGCAATCGAGGTGGACGCGCAACGGCACGAAGCCGCCGCCGAGGCGCTGCAGGTCGAGCGGGATCTCGTGCGCGCGCCGTTCCCCGTGCGGGATGACGCCGAAGTCGTGCTCGAGGGTCAGCGAGGCCGCCGGCGGGGTTGGCGCCCCGGCGGGCGGGCCGTCGTCGCGGCAGCCTGGGCCGACGAACAGCGGCAGCAGCAGCAGGACGGTCCGACGCATGGCCGCAATAGTAGGGTCATCGGCCGCCGTCACGGTGGAGAAGTTGCCGCCACAAAGACCCGCGGCCGCTCCTGGGTGAAGGAGCGGCCGCGGGTTCGTCGCCGGAGTGTCCACCCACAGCAAGCACCCGCCGTGCCAACCAGCGGCGAACCGTGAACCGGCCATCGCATGGGCGGTTGCGCCCGCGCGGGGCCAGCAGAGTCGATCGGATCGCGCACCTATGGCGAGCGCGCCATGGTGGGCGCGCCGCAGGCGTCAGGTGGCGAGCCCGTGGCGCTTCAGCTTGCGGTGCAGTGTCGTGTAGTCGATGTGCAGGGCGCGCGCCGCGGCCGCCTTGTTGCCACCGCATGCGACCAGGGTCGTCCGCAGGATCTCGGCTTCGAGCGTGTCGCTGGCGTGCCGCAGCCGGTTGGCGAGCGGCGTGTCCGCCGTGACGTCGTCGGCGGGTGTTGGCGCAACCGCGGCCGCGGCGACGGGCAGCTCGAGGTCGACGCCGTCGATCTCGGCAGCGCCGCAGAGCAGGGCGGCGCGGCGGACGACGTTGCGCAGTTCGCGCAGGTTGCCCGGCCACGGGTGCCGGCGCAGCGCCTGTTCCGCGGCAGCGGTGAAGCCTTGCACGTGGCGCCCGAGTTCGTCGTTGGCCTCGGCGAGGAACCTGCGCGCGAACGGCACGATGTCCTCGGTGCGTTCACGCAGCGCTGGCAGGGCGATCTCGAACTCGGCGAGCCGGTGGTAGAGATCGGTGCGGAACCGGCCGGCGCTGAGCTCGGCGGCGAGGTCGGCGTTGGTGGCGGCGACGATGCGGGCGCGGAACGGCACCGGCTTGCTGCTGCCGAGCGGCGTGACCGCGCGTTCCTGCAGCGCGCGCAGCAGCTTGGCCTGCAGCGGCAACGGCAGGTTGCCGAGTTCGTCGAGGAACAGCGTGCCGCCGTCGGCGGTCGAGAACAGGCCGGCGCGGGCGCGGTCGGCGCCGGTGAAGGCGCCCTTGTCGTGGCCGAACAGCTGCGACTCCAGCAGCGGCTCCGGCAGCGCGCCGCAGTCGACCGCGACGAACGGGCCGCCGCAGCTCGGCGACAGCGCGTGCAGCGCCCGCGCCGCGACTTCCTTGCCCGTGCCGGACTCGCCGCGCAACAACACGCCGACGCCGGCCTGCGGGCCGACGATCTCGAGCGTGCGACGCAGTTGTTGGGCGGCGCGGCTCTGGCCGAAGTCGAGCACGCCGGCGGTGCGCGCGCGGCGGAGTTCCACGACCTCGGCCTTCAAGGCGCGCTGTTCGGCGGCGCGGCGAACGGCCAGCACGAGGCGACGCGGATCGAATGGCTTGGCCTGGTAGTCGAAGGCGCCTTCCTTCACCGCCTCGACGGCGGTGGCGAGGTCCTCGACCGCGCTCAGCAGCACGACCGGCACGTCCGGCGCGTCGCGCCGCAGCGCGCGCAGCAGCCCGATGCCGGGCAGCTTGGGCATGCGCATGTCGCTGAGCACGACGTCGGGGCGCGACTGCGCGACGGCTGCCAGCGCCGCTTCGCCGTCCTCGGCTTCGCGCACGGCGAAGCCTTCGTCCTCGAACAGCCCGCGCAGGACCCAGCGCAGGTCGGGCTCGTCGTCGACGATCAGCAGTTCGACGTCGCGCATGGTTCGCTCCGTGGCGTGGATCCGGTCGTCGTCGCCGGGCGGTGCCGCGGCAAGGCGAGCACGGCGCGCGCGCCCTGCTTGCCGCGGGGATAGAGGCGCAGCGCGCCGCCGATCTCGACGGCGATGCGGCGGCAGCTGGCGAGGCCGAGGCCCGTGCCTTCCGCCTTGGTGGTGAAGAACGGCGTGAACAGCTTGCGCCGCACGTCGGCGGGCAGGCCTTGGCCGTCGTCGTCGACGAGCAGCAGGATGCCGTCGACGTCGCTGCGGCGGACGGCGCGCGCGGCGAGGCGCACGTGGCCGCCGGCGGGCGTGGCCTGCAGCGCGTTGAGCGCGAGGTTCATCATCGCCTGCGTCAACAAGGTGCGGTCGGTCGCGATCGGCGGGCAGGTCGAGGCGCTGCGGTCCACGACGAGCTGCACGCGCCGACGTCGCGCCTCGGTCTGCAGCAGTTCGGCGACTTCCTGCAGCGCGTCGAGCGGTGCTACGGGTTCGGAGCGCGGCGCATGGGGTCGGGCCAGCGCGATCAGCGACTCGATCGTGCGGTCGGCCTTGTCGATGTTGCGGCGGATCACGGCCGTGTGCTCGGCGACCTCGTGGGTCGTGCGCGGTCGGCGGCACAGCGATTCGGCGGTGCCCTTGACGATGGTCAGCGGGTTGCGCAGGTCGTGCGCGATGCTGGCGGCGAGCTCGGCGAGCATGCCGCGGCGGTCGGCGTCGACGAGATGGCGCTCGAGCAAGGTGCGTTCGCTGACCGCCGCCTGCAGCAGGTGCCGCTGGTCGGCTTCGCGACGGGCCAGCAGCCGGTGGCTGGCGACCACCTGCGGGATCCACAGCATCAGCCCGAACGTGCCGAGCGTCGTGCCGAGCAGGAACAGCGCGCCGTCGTCGCAGACGAAGCGGACGTAGCAGAGCAGCGTGTCGCGGCCGGCGTCGGGCCGCAGGTGGCCGATCACGGCGCTGAGCAACGACGAACCGCTGCGGATCGCGAAGCCGGCGATCACGAGCCCGATCGACTGGCCGCGCAGTTCGGGCGCCATCGCGGCGGCGCGGGCGAAGTACCAAGCCAGCAGGCCGAAGTAGGTCGGCGGCACCATGGCCGTGACCGCCGCCGGCGCGCCCGGCCAGGCCAGCAGCACGGTCAGCAGCGTCAGCAGCGCGCAGCTTGCGTACGTGCCGGGCAGCGTCCTGCCGATGGCGTCGATCCGATCCTGGCCCGAGGGCATGCCCCGGGTATCGGCCGCCCCGCGGTGCGGAAGTGAGCCCGGCCGCGGGCCGCTTACTGCTCGGCGGCGGCGCTGCCGGCGCGACCGACGCCCGACCGGCGGAAGTCCCGCGCCATCTGGCTGACGATCGGCGTCATCAACTCGCCCGGACACTCGGTGTCCTTGAAGTTGTGGTGGCAGAAGATGGCGTCCGGACCGAAGCGATGGACGCGCATCAGTTCGCCGACCAGTTGCCGCATCGTCTGCACCTGCGCGGGCGTCGGTTGCTGGCCCTTCTTGCGCATGAAGTTGCCGAGCAGGCAGATGCCGACGTTGCCGATGTTGCTGTCGCCGCCGGCGTGGGCGCCCTGGTAGCGCAGGTCGCGGCCCTGCCAGATGCGACCCGACGGGTCGATCAGGAAGTGGTAGCCGATGTCGCCCCAGCGGTTCGTGGTCATGTGCTGCCGCTGGATGCCCTGGATCTGCGCGCCGCAGGTGCCCGGGCGCGTGTCGCGGAAGTAGATCGCGGAGTGATGGATCGTCACCCGGTCGATCGGCTGCATCGGATCGACGTTCGAGCGGTCGGGGGCCGTGGCGCCCCAGGCCGAACGTGGCTGGATCGCGAGGTCGATCGCGACCGGTGCTGCGGCCTCGATGGGCGCCGCCTTGCGCATCTTGGCGGCGATCAGCTTGCGCAGGTCGCCGTCGATCGCGAGTTGGTTGGCGAGGTTGCGGTCGTACGCGCCGCGATCGCCCTGGCCCGACAGCTCGAAGGCCTCGGCGCGCAGGTAGCGCGCGAACGACTCTTCGTGCACCGACGGCTTCTTCGGGCCGTAGAGGACCTCCGACGTCGCGTCGAGCACGTTCTGCGCGCGCTTCTGCTGCAACTCGAGCCACGCGACGCGCAGCAGCGCCGGCGGCGTCTTCGTGCGCGACAGCAGGTCGATCTCCGTGTCGGGCGCCATCGCCGCGGGCGCGAAGGTCACGGCCTTCGACACCACGGTCGGCGGCTGGAACGCCGTCTTCTTCGGCGGCGGAGCGACGCTGTTGCAGGCGGACAACATGGCCAACGCAGCGATGGCCAGAGCGCGCAACGAAACGGCGGCATGGATGCCGCGCGCGAAGTGGAGCATGTTCACGAAATCCCTCCCGCGACCCGGCGCCGACCGGTGCCCGTGACCGCAGGGGGGCGAGACTAGCCATCCGCAAGATCCGATGCCACCGTCCTTTGCCGGCGTCGGCCTACGAGGGATGGCCCGGGTCGGGGAGGCTGGCCGGAAGGCTGGCAGTCTGGCGCGCAGCGGCCGCGCCCGGCTGCTCTGGCTCAGGAACGGCCGGTCTTCGGTCGATAGGCGCGGGAGTCGGGAGAAACCATGGTCGCACAGGTTGCCCTAAAGCTGATCGGTCCCGTGGACCACCTCCGCCTCGTCTGGCAGACCGGCGAGACGTTGCTGAACAACGTCCAGTTCGACGAGGACCCGGAGGGCACGCGCTACAACGTGCTGGTCGCGCTGCAGGAGATGCTGACCAACATCCTGCGCCACGGCTACCAGCTCGACGCGTCGCGCCCCGTCGAGGTCGCCTTCGAGCTGCAGGAAGACTGCTTCCGCGTCACCCTGCGGGACCGCGGACCGGCGTTCGATCCGCTGCAGCACGCGGGCCCGAACCTCGCCGACCCCGAAGCGATGCCGGCCGAAGTCGGCGGCTTCGGCATCCACATCGTCCGGCAGGTCATGGACCGGGTCGAGTACTCCCGCGTCGACGGCTGGAACACCCTGCACCTGACGAAGTACGCCCGCGTCGTCGCCAACGCGTGAGGCGATCGTGACGATCCACCAGGATTCGAGCGAACTCCTGGCGGCGATCCCGCGGGCGCTCGACGGGGTCGCCGTCACCGTGCTCGACGTCGCCGGCGCGCCGTCGGCGCGCTTTGGCGTCTTCGAAGCCGCGGCCGCCGCGCAGGCGAGCCTGCGTGCGGAGCTGCCAGCGGGCGCCGTCGTCGCCGACCTCGCCAACGCGTGCCCGGAGGCGCAGGCGCTCGTGCACGCGCTGCTCGGCGTGGTGAAGGAGCGCGAGCGGCTCGAGGCGGACATGGAGAGCATGAACGACCGCTCCATGAGCTTGCTGGAGCAGGTCGCGATGTACACCGAGACGCTGCCGCAGCTTTCCGCCGGCGACAGCGACGCCGCGGTCGCGCGGCAAGCGGTGGAGGCCTGCCGACGCGCCGCCGGCGTCCGGCACGTCGTCTACTTCGAGTACCTGCAGGACAAGGGCGGCTGCGTGCTCGCTGCCGACTACGGCGACCTCGTCGGCGCCGGCCGCGGCGAGCTCGACCCGTTCCTTCCGGCCGAGGGCTTCCTGGGCGACGTGCTCGCCGGTGGCGTGCCGCTCGTCCGCGGCGTGCCGCGCGGCAAGCGCTTGGGCGAACCCGGCAGCCCCGAGCGACTGGCGGAGAAGATCGTTCTCGGCGTGCCGGTCACCTATGGCTCGGCCGAGAAGCGTGTGCCGCTCGGCGTCCTCGTGCTGATCGACCGCAGCGACGGCCGCGTCGAGGTTCGCGCCGACGATGGCGAGGACGGCGTCGGCGCGCTTGGTTCGTGGGAGATCGACTTCGCGGTCGCGTTCGGCGCCATGCTGGGCGCGGTCCTCGGCGCGCGCAAGACCGTGTCCTTGGGCAAGGAGATGAGCACGGCGCGGACGATCCAGCGACAGGTCCTGCCCGAGCGGCCGGCGGTCGTCGCCGGCTACGACGTCGCTGCCCGCTATGAAGCCTGCGGCGCGGTCGGCGGCGACTACTTCGAGTACGTGCCGCTCGTCGACGGCCGCACCTTGGTCGCCGTCGCCGACGTCTCCGGCCACAACCTCGCTTCCGGCATGGTCATGGTCTCGGCGCGCGCGCACCTGCGGACGCTCGCCACCGTGCACAGCTGCCCGGCGAAGCTGTTCTCGGCGATGGCCAAGGTGATGCACGACGACCTGCAGCGCACCGAGCGGTTCCTCACCGCGGCCGCGGTCGCGCTGCGGCCCGGCGACGGCGCCGTCGAGTACGTGTGCGCCGGCCACAACGACCTGATGATCTACCGCGCAGCCGGCGACCGCGTCGAGCGCGTGCCGAGCGACGGCACGATCCTCGGCTTCATGCCGGACGTCGCGTACGCGGCGCGCGCACTGTGCCTGCATCCAGGCGATTGCCTGCTGCTCTACACCGACGGCATCACCGAGGCGACGGATCGCGCGGGCCAGATGTTCGGCGAGGAGCGGCTGGCCGCGGTGTTCGCGCAGCTGGCGCCGAACCGCTCGGCGCAGCGCGTCGTCGACGGCCTGGCAACGGAACTCGAGAACTGGCGCGGCGGCGCTGCCAACGACGACGACGTCACGGCGGTGGTGGTGCGCTTCGAAGGCCTGCGGGACGGAGGGAGCAAACCATGACCAAGCGGACGATCCTGGTGGTGGACGACGAGCCGTTCATCTGTCGCTCGCTCACGTACATCCTGCGCAAGGGCGACTACCACGTGCTCGAGGCGCGCGATGGCGAAGAAGGGCTGGCGATGATCCGCGAGCAGAAGCCGGACCTCGTCTTCCTCGACGTGATGATGCCCAAGCTCGACGGCTTCGGCGTCACCAAGCAGGTGCGCGCCGACGCGGCGCTCGACGCCGTCAAGATCGTGCTGTTGACCGCGCGCGGCCAGGAAGGCGACAAGGTGAGCGGCAAGGCGGCGGGCGCGACCGAGCACCTGACCAAGCCGTTCAGTCCGAGCCGCATCCTCGATCTCGTGCGCCAGATGCTGCCGAACTGACGACGCGAGCGGCGCGCGACGCCGCACGCCGCGCTAAGGTGCGACGGTGACGTCCGCGCCGCCGTTCTCCGACGATCCCATGCTGCGGCGACGGCCGTGGCGCGCCGTGCTCGGCCAAGGCTTGCCGCTCGCCCTCGGCCTCGCGTCGCACGCCGCCATCAATCTCGTCGACCTCGCCATGGTCGGCCGGCTCGGCGGCTCGGCGGTGCAGGCGGCGCACGTCGGCTCGACGTGGAACTTCCTGCCGATGATCGTCGGCAACTGCGTCTCGACGGCGTTGCTGGCGCACGTGTCCCGCCGGCTCGGCGCTGGCGACGTCGACGGCGCGCGCGCGTTCAACCGGCGGGCGCAGTGGCTGATGCTGTGGCTCGGCCTGTTGCTCGGCGCGGCGTCCGCGCTGCCGGCCGCGGCGATGGCCGATCTGATGGGCGTCGAGGGGGAGGCCCGCAGCGGCGCGATCGCCTACCTCGTCGTCAGCAACCTCGGCTGCCTGCCGATGTTCGTGCTGATGCAGACGACCGCGGCGATGCGCGCCGCCGGCGAGGCCGCGATGCCGCTCGCGCTGCTGCTCGGCGCCAACGCGCTGAACCTCGCGCTCGCCGTGCCGCTGCTGTTCGGTTGGGACGCCGTCGGCCTCGAGCCGGTCGGCGTCGTCGGCGCCG
>JBEITC010000255.1:0-5851 GCA_040375075.1 Planctomycetota bacterium
CGAACACCGGCAGCGACACGGCGGCGCGCACTTCCGCCAACAGCCCGAGGCTCGGCGTCAGTCCGCCGAGTTCCAGCGCGGCGCAAAGCTCGAGCCGTTGCGCGCCGGCGGCGGCGGCGGCGCGGGCGCCGGCGACCGAATCGACGGCGACTTCGACGAGCACGGGCGCGTTGGCGGCAGCGGGCATCGCGCACTATGGTGCGGCGATGCGGGCCCAATTGCTGCACCTTTCCGGCCCCATGCGCGGCCGGACGATGACGTACGACGACCGCGTCGTGGTCATCGGCAGCGGCGACCAGTCCGCCGCCCGCATCGACGCATCCGGGGTCGCGCCTCGGCACGTGCAACTCGAGTACAAGCCCGACGAGTGCCAGTTCCACCTCGTGCGCGGCGACGGCCAGACGTTCGTCAACGGCATCGAAGTGGACGAAGTCATCCTGCAGGACGACGACCAGATCGAACTCGGCGTCGGCGGCCCGGTGCTGCGCTTCCGCTCGTACTGGCCGACCGGCGCGGTCTGCAAGCCGGTGCGCAAGATGCTGACCGACGCGCGCGACGTCGCCCGCGTCAGCGGCGGCGCCGCAGCCACCGAGACGCTCACGCGCGACCTGCTGACGCAGGCGTCGCTGCAGCTCAAGGTCTTCTTCCCCGTGGTCGTCATCGGCGGCGCGTTCCTCGCCGGCTGGCTTGGCGGCTGGCTCGGCAGCCCGGAGCCGACGGTCACGCGCGAAGAGCTCGACGCGCTGCACGTGCAGCAGGCCGAGATGCGACGCATCGCCGAGTCGGTGAAGCGCGAGGACCTCGAAGCGTTGCGCGCCGAGCAGAAGAAGCAGCAGGACGACCTCGCCAAGCTCGCGCGGGCGAACGTCGCCGTGCGGCGCATCCAGAAGGAGTTGAGTCGCGGCGTCTGCCTGCTGCACGGCATCTACCGCCTGCGCATGCCCGACGGCGCGTGGTTCACGCCCGAGGGCGAGGTGTTCGAGGTCGAGTACACCGGCTCGGGCTTCCTGGTCACCGCCGCCGGCCACGTCGTCACCAATCGGCACGTCGTCGTGCCGTGGCTCGAGTCGCCGCCGGTGCAGCGCATGATCGACCGCGGCGCCGTGCCCGAGTTCACGCACCTGTCGGCGACGTTCCCCGGCAAGCCGCCGATCGACGTGCCGCCGGCGAGCGTCAGGCGCCGCGACGACGACATCGACGTCGCGATCGTGCAGTTGCCGGCCGAGTCGATCGCCGACGTGCCGCCGCTGCCGATGCGCGTGGGCCCGGTCGAGTCCGACGACATGAGTTGCTTCGTCGTCGGCTACCCGACGGGCCTCACCGCGCTGTTGGCGCGCGCCGACAACGCGGTGGTCGAGGATCTGCGCGAGCGCTCGGCGAGCATGACCGAGGCGATCGAACGGCTGGCCGCGGCCGGGCAGATCACCCCGTTGATCACCCAGGGCGTGGTCAGCAACGTGCAGACGGAGATGCTGGTCTACGACGCGGAGACGACCCACGGCGGGTCCGGCGGGCCGGTGTTCGGCAGCGACGGCGAGGTGATCGGCGTGAACTTCGCGATCCTGCCCGGTTTCGGCGGCGCCAACTTCGGCGTCCCGATCCACTTCGTCCGCGACCTGTTGCCGAAGTGACCGCGGCGCGCCGCGAACGCGCGCTTGCCTTCGCCTGCCGATGCGGCATCATCCGCGCCCCGCGCGGTCGGTCACCGCGCGCGACGGTCTCATGGTGATGAGGGTGGCGCAGGGAGCAGCCGCAGACGGCGGCAAGGCGAAACCGGGCGGGCTTGGTCCGCGCGGCCGTGGCCTGTTCGGTCGGCTCTTCGACGGCCTGCGCGGCGCCGCGCCGGCGCGCCGCGAAGCCGCGACGATCGCCATCGCCAGCGGCAAGGGCGGCACCGGCAAGTCGTTCCTCGCCACGTCGCTCGCCGTGCTGCTGCATCAGAAGGGCCTGCGCACCGCGATCGTCGACTGCGACTTCGGCATGGCGTGCGACCACCTGCTGCTCGGCGTCAAGCCGACCGTGACGCTGCAGCACCTGCTCGCCGGCCACGCGACGCTCGACCAGACGCTGCTCGCCACGCCGGTCGGTCCGCGGCTGCTGCCGGGCGCGTCGGGCGTGCGCCGGCTGGCGACGCCGAGCGACAAGGAACTGCTGGCGTTCGCGCGCGAGCTCGGCGCGTTGTCGGCGCGCGAAGACGTGCTGCTGCTCGACTGCGGCGCCGGCATCGGCTCGGCGACCGTGCTGACGATGCTCGCCGCCGACCACGTCGTGCTGGTGACGCAGCCCGAGATCGCCGCGCTCGTCGACGCCTACGCGATGGTCAAGTGCCTCGCACAGCTGCGCAAGGACGCCGAGTGCCTCGTCGTCGTCAACCGCGTGATGCAGCCCGGCCGGGGCGAACTGGCGTTCCAGCGCCTGACCGAGGTCGCGCGCCAGCACGTCGGCGTCAAGCTGCACTACCTCGGCGAGCTGCCCGACGACGCGTCGGTGATGCAGCATCGCCTCGGCCAGCTGCCGTTGGTCGCCACCGACCCGCAGGCGCCGATGTCGCGCACGCTCGCGGCGATGGCCGAGCGGCTGCGCCAGCACGGCGGCGGGCTCGGAGCGCGCGACGTCGCGGCCGAGGCCGGCGTGGACGCGCGCTTCCGGCAGCACCGCTTGTTCCTGTAGCGCTCGCTCCCGTGCGCCTAATCGCGCACGCAGTCGCGGCCGGCGGCCTTGGCGCGGTAGAGCGCTTCGTCCGCCGTGCGCGTGACCTGCTCGACGGCGCTGCCGGCGTCGGGATGCACGGCGAAGCCGATGGAGATCGTCGGCGCGACGGTGATCGCGCCGGCCGGGATCGCCTCGCCGCCGACCGCGCGCCGCATCGCCTCGCCGAGCGTCTGCGCGCGCGCACGATCGGCGCCGGGCACGAAGGCCGAGAACTCGTCGCCGCCGAAGCGGCTGACCACGCCGCCGGCGGCGTCGACGAGCGCGCCGAGGCGCTTGCCGACCGTCGCGATCGCGGCCGCGCCGGCGAAGTGGCCGTGCGTGTCGTTGATCTTCTTCAGGCCGTCCATGTCCATCATGTAGACGGCCAGCGATTCGCCGCGGCGCCGGCAGCCCTGCAGCGCCTCCTGCAGCTTCGCCTGGAAGACGCGCTGCACCGGCAGGCCGGTGAGGTCGTCGACGTTCATCAGCTGGTCGACCTGGCGGTGGAACTCCGCCTCCAGCTCGTCGTGGAAGGTGAACTTCAGCACCGTCTCGCCGACGAGCAGCCGTTCGCCGTCGCGCAGGCCGCGCGTGGTCACGCGCTCGGCGCCGACGACGGTGCCGTTCGTCGACTGCAGATCGACGACTTGCCACGCGCCGTTCGCCGGCGCGCGTTCGAAGCGGCAATGCTGGCTCGAGACCTGCGCGTCGCCGGCGACGACCAGCTGCGCCTTGTCGGCGCGGCGGCCGAGCACGAGGCCGTCCTCGTTGAGCAGGTAGCGGCGGCCGACCTGCGCGCCGCGCAGCACGACGAGCACCGGCAAGCGGTCGCCGTGCGGCTCCAGCCGCGACGGGGCGACGTTGTAGACCGTGCGGCTGAAGTCGGTGTCGTCGGGGCGGGACATGCCGGGAGGCGGCGGAGTCTAGCCCGCGGCGCGCGTGCCTGCCGCGCCCGGCGCGAGCCGCAGCATCGCCACGCCGCTCGCCACTGCGCCGCCAAGGCACAGCAGCGCCTTGGTCCACTCGCCGAAGATCACCGCGCCGATGCCCGGCAGCGTCAGCCAGATCACCGCGGTGCCGAGCACGGCGCACAGCACGCCGCGGCCGAGGCCGCCGTCGGGCCGCACGTCCGGCGCGGCGGCGGCGATCGGAGCCCAGCCGGGGCCGTCGGGCCGGATCTTGCGGAAGAACGACACGAGCCGTTCGCGCGGCTCTGCCGGCGTCAGCATCGTGACCAGCAGCCACACGACCAGCGTGCCGCCGGCGACGATCAGCGCCGTGTACTGGCCGGGCAGGCGTTCCGACACCGGCAGGTTCTCCTCGCGCGCTTCCAGCCAGCCGGTGAAGCCGAAGTACAGCGCCGCCGAGCCGACCATCGCGGCGATCTCGCTCCACGCGTTGATGCGCCACCAGAACCAGCGCAGGATCAGCACCGCGCCGACGCCGGCGCCGAGCGCGGCCAGCAGCGCCCACGCCGCCTGCACCGACACGCCGCGCACGATCATCAGCCACGCCGCCGCACCGCCGAGCACGAGCACGATCGCAGACGCGCCGCGCGAGGCCGCGACCAGCTGCGCGTCGTCCGCGCCGGGCTTGAGGAAGCGCTTGTAGACGTCGTTGACGAGGTAGCTGGCGCCCCAGTTCATCTGCGTGCTGATCGTCGACATGAACGCGGCGAAGAACGTCACCAGCAGGAGGCCGCGCAGGCCGCTCGGGGCCAGTTCGCGGATCAGCATCGGGAAGCCGACGCCGGGGTCGGTCTTCGTGTCGCCGTCGGTCGCCCACGTGCGCAGCTCCGGGTGCAGCGCCAGCGCCGCGAAGGCGACGAGGATCCACGGCCACGGCCGCACGCAGTAGTGGGCGAGCTGGAAGAACAGCGTCGCCTTGACGGCGTCGCGCTCGCTGCGGCACGAGGCCATGCGCTGCACGATGTAGCCGCCGCCGCCCGGCTCGGCGCCCGGGTACCACGTCGCCCACCACTGGCCGAGCACGAGCGCGAGGAACACGCCGAACGGCATCCACGCCGCCTCGCCGAAGTCCGGCACGAAGTCGAACAGCTGCGTGCCGCCGAAGTTCTGCTGCGCCTTCTGCTGCAGCGCCTCGACGCCGCCGACGTGGTCGACGGCGACCCACGCGAACAGGACGCAGCCGACCATCGCCAGCACGAACTGCACGGCGTCGGTCACGGCGACGCCCCACATGCCGGAGATGGCGCTGTAGACGCCGGTGACGCCGAGCATGGCGACGACGACCCAGAAGTCCTGCGCGCTGCCGGGCTCGAGGTCGGTGAACACCGTCTGGCGCAGCACCGACACCATCGCCTGCGTCACCCAGCCGATGACGATCGAGTTGACCAGCACCGCCATGTAGACGGCGCGCAGGCCGCGCAGGAACGCCGCCGGCTTGCCGGCGTAGCGCATCTCGATCAGCTCGACGTCGGTCAGCACCTCGGCGCGGCGCCACAGCTTGGCGAACACGAACACGGTCAACATCCCGCCGAACGCGAAGGCCCACCAGAACCAGTTGCCGGCCAGGCCGTTCTCGGCGATCAGGCCGGTGACGGCGAGCGGCGTGTCGGCGGCGAAGGTCGTCGCGACCATCGACGTGCCGGCGATCCACCACGGCAGGTTGCGGCCGGAGACGAAGTACTCGACGAAGCTCGCGCTGGCCTTGCCCTTGAACCACAGGCCGATGCCGAGGCTCACCGCGAAGTAGCCGACGAGGATGGTCCAGTCGAGGCCGCTGAGTTCCATGGCGGGGGATGTTGCGCGCCGGCGCGGCGACGCGCCACGGCCCCGCGCCCATTCGGCCCGCGCGACGCGCGCTTGATCGCCGCGGGCGCGGCGGATAGCCAGACGCCATGGACCTCGTCGAGGTGCGCTTCGTCGGCCCGGACAAGACCGTCTTCGTGCAGCCCGGCACGACGCTGCTCGCGGCGGCCGCGCTCGCCGGCGTCGACGTGATGACCGGCTGCACGCGCGGCATGTGCGGCACCGACGCCGCGACGGTCGTCGGCGACCGGCCCGACGCGCTGCACGACGCCGCCGAGCCGGAGCGCGGCACGCTCGACCGGATGGGCCTCGGCGGCGGCTGCCGCCTGCTGTGCTCGGCGAAGGTGCGCTGCGGCCGCGTCGAAGTGCGCGGCGACGCCGTGCTCGGC
>JBEITC010000554.1:0-2376 GCA_040375075.1 Planctomycetota bacterium
GCTCGATGGCCTGACGCACGATTGCTACTCGTTGCGTTACGGCAAGGCCTTCTCCTACTGGCGCAGGCAGCTGTTCCGCAGCGGCCTCGAATGGCGCTACGTCGGCGTGCTGCACGAGGTCGCCGAGAGCGAGCGCGCGCGCAGCGCCGTCCGGCTCGAGGGCGACTACCACGTCGAGTCGCGGCGCCTCGGCGCCCGCAGTCGCGACCCGCGCAAGTACCACAAGGACGCCGAGACGCTCGAGCGCGCGCTGGTCGACGAACCCGGCAACGAGCGGTACTGGTTCTACCTCGGCCAGAGCTGGTACGACGCCGGCGAGCCCGCCAAGGCCAAGGCAGCGTACGAGCAGCGCGTGCGGCTGGGCGGCTGGCAGGAAGAGGCCTATTGCGCGCAGGTGCGCGTCGGCCATTGCGAGATCGCGCTCGGCGCTCCGGACGCGCAGGTGGCCCAGGCCTTCCTCGCCGCGCACCAGATGCGGCCGACGCGCGCCGAGGCGTTGCACGACCTCGCGCACTGCTACCGCCAGCGCCGGCAATGGGAGCTCGGCCTGCTCTTCGCCGAAGCGGCCCGCGCGATCCCGCTGCCGGTCGACGACGTGCTGTTCGTGCGCCGCGACGTCTACGCGTTCCGTGCGCTCGACGAGTTCGCCACCTGCGCCTTCTACACGGCGCGTTGGCGCGATGGCGAGGCGGCGTGCAGGCAGTTGCTCGCGCTGGACCTGCCGCCGGCGGACCGCGCGCGCATCGAGCAGAACCTCGCCTTGTACCGCCAGAAGGCGCCGGTCGAAGCCGGCGCACGATCGACCATGCGACCCTACGACTTCTCCAACGACTGGTTCGGCGCCGCGGAGGCGCCTTCGGTCTGGCCGCGCCTCGCGCAATACCTGCCCGGCAAGACGGCGTTCCTCGAGATCGGCTCGTGGGAGGGCCGTTCGACGGTGTGGACGGCCGAGAACCTCGCGGCGCTGTGCGGCGCGCAGATCGTCTGCGTCGACAGCTGGCAGGGCGGCGAGGAGCACGACCCGAACCAGATGGGCGGCGTGTACGCGCGCTTCCAGGCCAACATGGCGGCGCTCGAAGCCAACCGCCGTGCCGCCGGCGGCGACGTCGCCGTGCGCGCCGTGCGCGGCCCGTCGGTGCAGGGCCTAGCGCAGCTGCTCGTCGAGGAGCGGCGGTTCGACTTCTGCTACGTCGACGGCTCGCACACCGCCCGCGACACGCTGACCGACGCGTGCATGGCCTGGGCGCTGCTGAAGAACGGCGGCGTCATGGTCTTCGACGACTACATGTGGTGCGGCTCGCCGCTGCTGCTGAACCGGCCGAAGCCTGCGGTCGACGCCTTCACGGCGATCTTCGGCCAGGAGCTGTTCGTGCTGCACAACGGCTACCAGGTCGCCGTGCAGAAGCGGCTGCGGTAGTCACGCCATGGTTCACGGCACGCGCACCGGCGCGCCGTCGGCGAGCAGTTCGCTCGGATAGAGCACGACGACGTCGCCGGCGGCGAGTCCGCCGAGCGCCTCGGCGTGGCTCGGCGTCGTGCGGCCGAGCTGCACCGCGACCTCGCGGGCGCGGCCGTCGCGCGCCACGAACGTCGCCCATGCGTCGCCGCGGCGGAACAGCGCGCCGACCGGCACGCGCAGCACGTCCTTGGCCTCGCCGACGACGATGCGCAGCTCGACGCGGTAGCCGTCGCCGAGCGCCTGCCAGTCGGCTGCCGGTCCGGACGGCGCTGCGACGATGGCGACGCGCTGTTCCTCGACCCCGAGCGCGCTGACCTTGGTGAAGCCGCCCGGCTCGATGCGTTGCACGGTCGCCTGCAGCCGCAGCGGTTGCCCCTGCGCGTCGAGCGCGCCGGATCGTTCGACGGTGGCGGGCATGCCGGGGCGCACGCGCACCGCGTCCTGGGTCAGGAAGTCGGCGACGAGCTCCAGCTGCCGCAGGTCGCCGACGTCGAGGATCGGCGCGCCGGCGGCGAGGGCCCGCGCGCTCTCCTCGTGCACGCGCAGCACCACGCCGTCGACCGGCGAACGCAAGGCCAGTGGCGCTGGCGGCGGCGCGGGCTCGGCGTGCGGCGATTCGTCGGGCAAGGCCGACGGCACGCGGCTCGCGCGTGCGAGCTCGCGTTCGTGCTCGGCGACCTGCACGGCGAACGTCGCCGCGCGCAGGCCCTCGGCGGCGACGCGGTCGTCGCGCTCGGCGTGTTCGCGGTCGGCGGCGCTGGCCAATCCTTCGGCGTGCAGCGTCAGCACGCGCTGCGACTCGGCGGCGGCGGCGTTGGCCTCGGCCTGGGCTTGGCTGCGCCGCGCTTCGGCGGTGGCGACGGCCGCGTCGGCGCGGCGGATCGCCGCCTCGCGTTCGGCCTGCGTGCGGGCGTCGA
>JBEITC010000315.1:0-4917 GCA_040375075.1 Planctomycetota bacterium
CGCCCCGGCGGCAACCCGCCCGCAAGCGCCGCGCCAGACCTACGCGCCCGCTCCGGTCGCCGCTGCCAGCCGCGCCGGCGTCGGCGTGATCGTCGGCTTGTCGGTGGCGTTGGTGCTCGCCGCCGCCGGCGTCGCCTACATCGTCCTCGGTCAGCAGTGAACGGAGACGCCGCCATGGCCGACAACAAGCGCATCTCCAAGAACGAACGGCTCCGCCAGGACCGGTTGACCTTCTACAAGGAGGACATCGACCGCATCGACAAGCTGCTGGCCGAGTTCCTCCGCCTGTCGGGCGCCAAGTGCGCGCTGCTCATCGACAAGGAGGGCCACCTCGTCACCAAGCGTGGCGAGTTGCGCACGATCGACATCGACACCATCTCGGCGCTCGTCGCGGGCTCGTTCGCGGCGACCAAGGAGATGGCCCGCCTGCTCGGCGAGGACGAGTTCACGGCGATGTTCCACCAGGGCGAGCGCGACAACATCCAGCTGTCGCTCGTCGGGGACCGCACGCTGCTGACGATCCTGTTCGACGACCGCACGACGGTCGGCATGGTCCGCCTGTACGCCGGCGAGACCGCCAAGAAGCTCGCCGACGTCTACCGCGACCTGATCGAGCGCCCCGAGCAGGACTCGAGCCTGGGCGACGAGTACGGCACCGAGGCGTCGAAGACGCTCGACAAGCTGTTCGACTGAGATCGCGGCCTGCGCCCGGTCGGTCCGGGCGCCGCGCCGTCAGTGCAGCCGCTGGCCCGGCTTCGCGCCGCTGTCCGGCGACAGCAGGTACACCTCGCCGTCGGTGCCGGCCGCGATGACCATGCCCTCGCTCATGCCGAACTTCATCTTGCGCGGCGCGAGGTTGGCGACCATCACGACGAGCCGACCGACGAGCTTCTCGGGCTCGTAGGCGCCCTTGATGCCGGCGAAGACGTTGCGCGTCACGCCGCCGCCCAGCGACAGCGTCAGGCGCAGCAGCTTCTTCGCTTCCGGCACCGACTCCGCCGCCAGCACCTCGGCGACGCGCAGGTCGATCTTCTGGAAGTCGTCGATCGTGATCTCGGCGGCCAGTGGTTCCTTCGCGAGCGTCGTGTCGCCGCCGGCGCCAGGCGCGGGCGATGGGGCGGGCGACGCAGCGGCCGCCGGGGCGGGCGCAGCGGCGGGCGACGGGGTCGGCGTGGCGGCGGGAGCAGACGGTTCGGGCGTGAACATGGCTTGTGCCTTCTCGGCCTCGACGCGGGCCATCATGTGTTCGAACTTCGCGAGGCGCGCGCCGACCAACGGCTGCGCGGCGAGGCTCCAGGCGTCCAGATCGCCGCCGAACAGCGCGCCGGCCTTGCGGGCGAGGCCGGGCAGCACCGGCTGCAGGTAGACGGCGATCTGGCGGAAGAGGTTGAGCACCACCGTGCAGACGTCCTGCAACTCGGCGGCGCGCGCCGGATCCTTCTTGATCGTCCACGGCGCCTTCTTCTCGACGTACTCGTTGGCGGCGTCGGCCAGCGTCATCACGAGGCGCATCGCCTCGCGGTAGTCGCACGCCTCGTAGGCCGCGGCGATGGCGTCGGCCGCGGCGGCGGCGCGCGCGAACAGGCCGCCGTCGTCGGGATACGTCGCCGACAGTCCGGTCGCCTCGACGAAGCGCGCCGAGCGGCTGGCGAGGTTGACGACGCGTCCGACGAGGTCGCTGTTGACCTTGCCGACGAACTCGTCGACCTGGAAGTCGAGGTCGTCGATCTTGCTGCTGAGCTTGCTGGCGTAGTAGTAGCGCAGCCACTCGGGGTCGAGGAACTCGAGGTAGCGCGCGGCGGTGACGAAGGTGCCCTTCGACTTGGACATCTTCTCGCCGTTCACGCGCAGGAAGCCGTGGATCTGCACGCGCTTGGGCAGCTGGTAGCCGCCGACGCGCAGCAGCGCCGGCCAGAACAGCGTGTGGAAGTACGTGATGTCCTTGCCGAGGAAGTGGACGATCTCGCACTGCGGGTTGCGCCACCACGCGTCGAGCTGGCGGCCGGTGCGTTCGCACCACTCCATCGTCGCGGCGACGTAGCCGACCGGCGCGTCGAACCAGACGTACCAGTACTGGCCCTTCGCGTCGGGGATCTCGAAGCCGAAGTACGGCGCCGGGCGCGAGACGTCCCAGTCCTGCAGCGGCTTGTCGAGGAAGTGGCCGGCGAGGTAGTTGGCGACCTCGGTCTGCAGCGCGCCGGACCTCTGCGTCCACTCGGTGAGGAAGCCCTGCAGCGGCTCGAGCCGCACGAACAGCTGCGCGCTCGGACGCAGCTCCGGCGTGGCGCCGGAGTGCGTGCTGCGCGGGTTCTTCAGCTCGGT
Organism: Planctomycetota bacterium; assembly: GCA_040375075.1. Lineage (GTDB taxonomy): Bacteria > Planctomycetota > UBA1135 > UBA1135 > UBA2386 > UBA2386. Next base: position 2,323 of record JBEITC010000315.1, read on the forward strand.
GGCGGGATAGGTCGCGCCGCAGGCCTCGCAGCTGTCGCCGTACTGGTCCTTGGCGCCGCAGCGCGGGCACTCGCCGACGACGAAGCGGTCGGCGAGGAAGGTCTTCAGCGCCGGGTCGTAGAGGCGCTCGACGGAGCGCTCGACGACCATGCCCTGGTCGCGCAGGTTGCGCCAGATGCCCGTGCAGGCGGCGAGGTTGGCGGCGCTGTTGGTCGAGCCGTAGTGGTCGAACGAGACGCCGAAGCCGGCGAAGTCGCGCTGGTGCTGCACCGCCATGTCGGCGATCAACGCCTCGGGCGTGCGACCTTCCTTCTGCGCGCGGATCATGATCGCCGCGCCGTGCGTGTCGTCGGCGCACATGTAGGCGACGTCGTGGCCGCGCAGGCGCTGGAAGCGCACGAAGACGTCGGTCTGGATGTACTCGACGAGGTGGCCGAGGTGGATCGGGCCGTTGGCGTACGGCAGCGCGCTGGTGACCAGGATCTGGCGCTTCATGGCGGGCGGAGACCGTACCGGCGCGCATGGCGCGATCCCACGTCCGGCTGTCGCCCGGGACGTCGGCAGCTAGACTGCCGCGGCCCCAGAGCCTCGAAATGATCCTCCGAATCGCCGCCTCTGCGCGCCGCGTCGCCGTCGTCGTCCTCGCTCTCGCCGCCGCCGCCCTCGCCCAGACGCCGCTCAAGTTGCAGCAAGTCGCGACCGGCCTCGTGCGCCCGACCTTCATGGGCTCGCCGCCAGGCGACGCGCAGCGGCTCTTCGTCGTCGAGCAGCCGGGTCGCATCCGCATCGTCAAGAACGGCGTCCTGCTGGCGCAGCCGTTCCTCGACCTCGCAGCGCTCGGCGTCGTCGGCTTCGGCGGCGAGGCGGGCCTGCTCGGCTTCGCCTTCCATCCGCAGTTCGCCAGCAATGGCCAGATCTTCGTCTCCTACACGGGTTTTCCGTACCCGACGGCGGTGGTGCAGCGCTTCACCGTCGCCGCTGGCAACGCCGACGCCGCGGACCCGGCCAGCGGCTTCGTGGTGTTGAGCCAGCAACTGCTCTACGGCAACCACAACGGCGGCATGGTCGCCTTCGGACCCGACGGGTTCCTGTACGTCGGCATCGGCGATGGCGGCAGCACGGCGCCGAACTGGCCCGACGATCCCTTCAACCACGCGCAGCGCGGCGACAGCCTGCTCGGCAAGCTGCTGCGCCTCGACGTCGACAATCCGCAGCCGCCGCTGCCGTACGGCATCCCGGCGAGCAACCCGTTCGCCGGGCCCGGCCTGCCGCGCGACGAGATCTGGGCGCTCGGCCTGCGCAATCCGTGGCGCTTCTCGTTCGATCGCGCCACCGGCGACCTCTGGCTCGCCGACGTCGGCGGCATGCGGGAAGAGGTCGACTTCGTCGCCGCCGGCGATCCCGGTGGCCGCAACTTCGGCTGGTCGTGCATGGCCGGCACGTTCTGCAACGGCTCGACGGTCTGCGCCTGCTTCGCGCCGGCGCTGACGCCGCCGTTCCACGAGTACGAGATCCCGACGTCGGCGCGCGCCGTGATCGGGGGCTACGTCTATCGCGGCACGGCGATCCCGGATCTGCAGGGCAGTTACTTCTTCGCCGACTTCAACTCGCGGCGCCTCTGGTCGCTGCGCCGCGTGCAGGGCGCCGTGGCGCAACTGCAGGTCCGCACCGCGGAACTCGTCGCGCCAGCGCCAGCGCTGCTCGGCGGCGTGATGTCGTTCGGCGAGGACGCCGCCGGCGAACTGCACCTCGGCGACCAGTTCGGCAACGTCTACAAGATCGTCGCCGACGGCCCGCTCGTCGCCGGCGTCACGCCGTTCGGTCTCGGCACGCCGGGCTGTGCTGGCGTGCACGCGCTGACCGCGCCGGCGACGCCGCGCCTGGGCACGCCGGCCTTCGCCCTGCGCGCCACCGCCGGCGGCGCCAATGGCCTCGGCGCGATGGCCTTCGCCGACATCGCCGACGTCGGGGGTTCCGACCTCGGGCTCGGCTGCCGGATCCACGTCTCGCTGACGTCGCCGCTGCTGTTGCTGCAGGCGATGGTCGCCGACGCTGCGGGCGTCGGCGGCGTCGCGTTCGCGATCCCCGCGGTGCCTGCGCTGGTCGGCTACACGCTGCACGCGCAGGCGCTGTGGCTGTGGGGGCCGCCGGCCTGCGCTGCGGCCCCGGGCGGCTTCTCGTCGTCGAACGGCCTGACGATCGTGTTGCAGCCGTAGCCGCCGCCGGCGCGTCGCCGGTGCGCGGATCTCACGGATTGCATTGCGGGCAACTGCCGGGATCCGCGGTCGCCGCGCCGTCGGGGCGGCCGCGCCGCGTGGTCGTCGGGCAGCGCGCGCAGCCGTCGACGAAGGCCTGCACGAGTTCGGTCGGCTCGCCGCACAGTTCGCATGGCAGGCCGCGCTCGGCCCGCACGAAGCCATAGCCGAACCAGCCGCAGCCGGGACACGTCGTCGCAGCGCGCGCGGCGAGTCGCTCGGCGGCGCGGCCGATCGCGCGCATGCGCGTCGGGTTGCGGTCGGCGCGCATGTCGGCGCTGGCCTCGACGCGGCCGCCGCGCCGCAGCAGGTCGGCGAGTGCGCTGGCGAGTTCGTCGCG
>JBEITC010000535.1:0-2557 GCA_040375075.1 Planctomycetota bacterium
ACGCTGTCGCTGTTCCGCGGCCGCATCGTCCGCGCACAGTCCGGCGAGGTGACGTTCCGCCATCGCGACTTCCAGAAGCTGCTGCTGCGCGAACTGCCGACCGCGCGCCGCGTCGAGCTGCACCGCGCCGCCGCGTCGCTGCTCGACGCGCGCGGCGAGAGCCGGCTCATCGTCGGCATGCACCTCTCGCAAGGCGGCGAGCACGAGGCGTGCCTCGATCCGCTGCTCGACGGGCTCGACGCGCGCGTGCGCGCCGGTTCGCGGCGCACCGCCCAGCGCGTCGTCGGCCGCCTCGCCGTGCACCTCGCCGCCGTGCCGACGACGCCCGCGAACGAAGCGCGGCGCCTGCGCTACCTGCTGCTGTCCGGACAAGCGCGCGCCAACGCCGGCCAGAACGACGCAGCGGCCAGGCTGTTCGAGCAGGCCGAGGCGCAAGCCCAGCGGCTCGGCGACGAAGACCGCTCGGCCGCCGCGCGCATCGGCCTCGCCACCGCGGACCTCGACAGCGGCCGGCTGATGGCCGCGATCGCGCGCCTGGAGACGGCGCACCGCGACCTCGCCGACCGCAGCGGCGCGCTCGCCGACGCCTTGGCCGCGCAGGCGCATGGCCTGCACGGCCGCATCCTGCTCTACCGCGGCGCTGCCGGCGACGGCCTGCGCCACCTGCAGCTGGCGTTGCGCCGCGTGCCGGCGGCGGACGAGGACCTGCGCTGCCACCTCGCCATCGACCTCGCGCGCGTCGAGGCGCTCGACCATCTCTACGCCAAGGCGCTGAAGACGCTGCAGGAGGTCGAGCGCAGTCCGGCGGTGCGCCACCTGCCGCGCGTGCGTCTGCGCTTCCATCTGTACCGCGGGCAGGTGCGCGCGCTCTGCGGCGACGACGACGCGACGCAGGACCTGCGCGTGGCGCTCGACGAGGCCGAACGACTGGCGCTGCCGACCTACGGCGCGCGCGCGGCCGTGTTCCTCGGCGAGCACGCGTTCTGGCGGCGTCGCGACGAGCGCGCCGGCGAAGCGTTCGCGCGCGCGACGGCGCTGGCGAAGGCCGGCGACGACCGGCTCGGCGAAGCCATGGCCCGCGGCTACCGCGTGCGCATGGGCGCTGACGACCCGACGCTGCCGGCGCTGGTCGACGAGCTGGCGCTGCCGTCGTTGCGCGCCAACCTGCTGCTCGCGCGCGCCGGCCGCGGCGCGCTCGACGACGCCGGACGCGACGAGCTCGGCGAACTGCTGGCGGCCACCGACCTGCCGCTCTCGCTGCATCTGCGGACGCTGGCCGCGCTCGACCGCCCGGCCTCGGCGCGCGCGCTGGTGCGCAAGATCGCCGACCGCTTCGCGCACCGCGCCGCGCGCCAACGCTTCCTGACCCTCTGGAACGACGGCGCGCGCGTCTGACCAGCGCCCGTTGGCATCGGCAGTTCCCCGAAGGCGCCCAGCCGCCAGCGCCCAGGCGACGAGAATGCGACAGCGGCGCGGCCTCGCTTTGTCCCTGCCGCGCCCACGCCTGCGTATCCTGCCGGATCGCCACCGCACCTCGCATGCTGAGAACACTCGCCGTCACGACGGCCATCACCGTCGCGTGTTCGCCGCTCGTTGCCCAAGAACCGGCGCCTCCCGCGCCGACGACCAACCCAGCGCCGCCTGAGACCGCCGCCGCGCCGGCCGCGCAAGCGGCGCCGGCGGAACCAACCGCGCCGGTCGCCAGCGCGTTCAGCGAGCAACTGGTCGCCCACATCGCGTGGCGCCACCTCGGTCCTGCCAACCCGATGGGCCGCATGACCGACATCGCCGTGCACCCAGCACGACCGAGCACGTGGTTCGTCGGCACCGCCGGCGGCGGCCTGTGGAAGACGGAGAACGCCGGCACGACGTGGTCCTGCGTGAGCGCGCGCCTGGGATCGGTGTCGATCGGCGACGTCGCCATCGCGCCGAGCAATCCCGACGTCGTGTGGATCGGCACGGGCGAGGAGAACGCGCGCAACTCGGTGCAATGGGGCGACGGCGTCTACAAGTCGACGGACGGCGGCGCGTCGTGGACCCATGTCGGCCTGCGCGAGACCTTCCAGATCGGCCACGTCGAGATCCACCCGACCAATCCCGACGTCGTCTACGTCGCAGCGCTCGGTCGGCTCTGGGGCGAGAACGCCGACCGCGGCGTCTATCGCACGAAGGACGGCGGCGGCACGTGGGAGCGCGTGCTGCGCCTCGACGACAAGACCGGCTGCATCGACGTGCGGCTGCACCCGAACGATCCGGCGACGGTGTTCGCGTGCATGTACGAACGCAAGCGCGACGGCTTCGACGGCAACGACCCGATCGTGCGCTTTGGCGCGAAGAGCGGCCTCTACAAGAGCGTCGACGGCGGCGAGAACTGGCGCCAGTTGACCAACGGCCTGCCGACCAATCCTTGGGGCCGCAGCGGCATCGACCTGCTGGCCTCGCGGCCGGACACGATGTTCGCCATCGTCGAGACCGAGCGCAGCGGCTGGGCCAAGGGCGACCGCAAGGACCTGCTGCCCGGCGAAGGCCAGCCCGAGCGCGGCGGCAACCGCGGCGG
>JBEITC010000589.1:0-2064 GCA_040375075.1 Planctomycetota bacterium
AGCGGATCGCGGCCGTCGTCGGGCAGGTTGGCCTCGCGCTGCAGGATCTCGTCCTTGAGCACGAGCCACCAACCGAGCGCCTCGCCGGCGAGCCTGGGCAACGGCGTCGGCCGCCAGTCCCATTCCAGGCGGTCGGCGATCTCGAACTCGAGGCGCGGCAGCGGCTCGAGCGGCTTCTTCGGATCGAACGGCATCTCGCGCGCGAACACGACCTCCAGCGCGCGCGGATCGATCAGCCGCCAATGCAGCACGCCGTCGCCGAGCATCGCGTCGCACAGCAGCCGCGCGTCGGGTTGCTGATGCACCATCGCCAACCGCTCGGGCTCGAGCAGCCGGTTGCTGTTGATCAACTGCCGCTGGCCGTCGACGTTCCCGAGGAACGGGAAGAAGCGGGCGCCGCGATCGATCTTGCCGTTGAGCCGGGCGACGAGCAGGCGCGGCAGCTGGCGCGCGAGCACGTCGTGCGGCGCCGCGCCCAGGACGGGCGGCAGGCCGTCGGCGACGGCGAAGGCGAAGACCACGGGTCCGGACATCCCAGCGGCTATCGGCCCGGCGACGCGGCGCGCCTATGCGCACATGGAACCACCCTTCGCGCCGGCCGATCGCGGTCAGCGCGGCGAAGCCGGCGCCGACGGCAACTCGACGGTGCACGGTTCGGCCCCTGCGGCGTCGCGCAACGTCACCGCGACCACCCGTGCCGCGCCGGCCTCGCAGCGCGCCACGTGCTCGGCGATCGCGCGCGCCAGCGCCGGGCGATCCTGCCCGGGCGCCGCACGGCCGACCAGCACGCGCCGCATCCCGACGCCATCGTGTTCTTCCTGCGATGCCAACGGCCCGTCGAGACGGTCGGCGAACGCCGCCGCTGCCGTCGTCACCGGCGCGGGTCGGGCGACCTTGGCGTGCCGCTGGAGGCTCTGCGCCATCCAGGCCAAGGCCACGCAGCCGGCGAAGCCGATCCCGACGATCACGTACGGCGCACGGAGCATGGAGCGATCTTCGGCCGATTCTGCCGATGGACTTTGGCTGCCAGTTCGCGGGGCCGACCGACGGAACCGCCGAAGAATCCCGCCGCGGGGCTATTGCCTTGCGGGTGCGGGCAGGTATGCATCGCGACTCGCCCCTTCCTGGGGCCTTCTGAATCGACCGTTATGGGCAAAATCGTCCGGTGCCGTGAGTGTGGCGAGGTGTACCGCGAGCTGGATCAGCTCGAGGACCTGCGCGACAACGACAGCGTCTGCCTCAAGTGCAACAACACCATCGAGGTGGCGGACTGGGACCGCGTGCTCGCTTCGTACGAAGACGAGGACGGGGAGGGCGACGACGACGATGAAGACGATTGGGAAGACGACGACGAGGAGTCCGACGACGCCGAAGCCGGCGAGGAACTCGACGACGTCGACGCCGATGAGGACGAGGAAGAAGAAGAAGACGACGACGAGGACGACGACGACGACGACGACGACGAGGATGAAGACGAGGACGAGGAAGAAGACGCTGACGACTGACCGTCGCCGCGTCGCCTCCCCTCAGTCGCGCCGCTGATCGTTGCCCGCTGATCGTTGTCCTCTGGCGCGCCCCGGCGCGCCGCCAGACTGCCCCCCTCCGACGGGGCGCCCCCGGCTGGTCGCTCCGGCTGGGTCTTTCCGGCTGGGTGCCCCCAACTGGCCCCCGCACCAACTGGGCCCCCGCGTGCGTGGCGCGCCAAGATGGCAGCAGCCCGAGCCCCGGCCCCTGCCTTCCTGGCAGCCCGCTGGCGTACGACGCCCCCCTTCGGGCCCCAGCCTTGGACCTAACCGCTTGCCAAGCCGAGACTTGCCCACCCACCACTGCGGCGGCACGGGCGTTGCTTGCCGCGCGCGCCCCACCGAGGGCCCCGTTCCGCCCGCATGCACCAGAGCTTCCGCGTCCTGCTGGTCGAAGACGACGACTCGCTGAGGTCCTGCCTCAGCGAGTTCTTGTCATGCCAGGGCTGGGACGTGGCGGCGACGGCCTTCGCGCAGGACGCCCTGCAGTTCGCCCGCCAGCAGCGCTTCGACTTCTCGCTGCTCGACTTCCACCTGCCGG
>JBEITC010000533.1:0-2564 GCA_040375075.1 Planctomycetota bacterium
CGCCTTCGCCAGCTACGTCGTCCACCACGAGCGGCAGTGCACGGTGCACGCCCGGCTCTACCCCGGCGCGCTGGCGGCCCTGCAGGCGCTGCACGAAGGCGGCCACCCGCTCGCGGTCGTCACCAACAAGCCGGCCCGCTTCGCCGCGCCGATCCTGCGGGCGCTCGGGCTCGAACGGCTGCTGCCGGTCGTCGTCGGCGGCGACACGCTGCCGCAGCGCAAGCCCGATCCGGCGCCGATCCGCCACGCGCTGGCGCAACTCGGCGCCGAGCCGCTCGGCGCGACGATGATCGGCGATGGCGTGCAGGACCTGCGCGCCGGCAAGGCCGCCGGCGTGCGCACGATCGCCTGCCTGTACGGCTACGGCGACCCGACGGCGTTGCGCGCCGAAGGCGCCGACGCCTTCTGGTCGGCGTTCGGCGAACCGACCGACTGAGCCCGCGCCGCGTTCAGCGGTGGAACAGCCGCACGAGCGCTTGCGCGTGGCGGTCGTCGAAGCGACCGCGACCCGTCGTCGCCAGCACGCGCAGCACGTCGAACAACGAGGTGCCCGGCGGCCGCTGCGTGTGGAGGTCGTCGAACACGTCGGCGAGCCCGACCAGCAGGCCCAGCTCGGACGCGGCGCCGCCACGCAGGCCCTGCGGCTTGCCGCTGCCGTCGACGCGCTCGTGGTGGTCGCGCACGGCGGCGACGACCGTCGCCGACAGGCCGTGCTTCTGCAGCGCCGCGGCGCCGCGCGTGGCGTGGCTGGCGTCAGCGTCACCGAGGTCGGAGCCGATGCGGCCGACGTCGTGCAGCAGGCCGGCGAGACCGGCTTCGCCGACCGTCGCCGCGTCCGCGCCGAGCACCGCGCGCGCGAGCCCCATCGTCAGCACGCTGGTGCGCAGACCGTGCGCGGCGAGCTCGGGCTTGCTGTCGAGCGACGCGCGCACCGCCGCGAACGCCGCGCCGTCGCGGAGCAGCAACGTGCCTGCCGCCATGATCACGCGCTGCGCCCGACGCAGACCGACGCGCTCGATCGGCGACGAGAACAGTTCGTCGACGACCTGCCGCGCGATGCCGGACAGCACGTCGGCGCGATCGGCGATCGGCACGGCCTTGTCGAGCAGCACGTCCTGCAGCGAGCCCTCGATGCGCGCGTAGTAGGCCGGCAGGTCCTCGGCGCGCACGAACAGCCGGTCGACGCCCTCGGCGTGCAGACGGCCGACGTGCGCCGCGTCGACCGTGTCGCCGGCCTTGCGGTACAGCACGTGCGCGTCGTCGCCCGTGCGCAGGAACAGCGGGAACGGCAGCGGGCGGTCGTCGGCGACGCCGTGCAGTGGCACGGCGGTCCACGCCGCGACGACGTTCTCTACGGTTCCCTCCCCCATGGTGCGTAGGAAGGGATCGGCGTTCGGCGGCGTCGGGCTGGTGCCGCGCCGGAAGCGCCGATGGCGACGGCCGGCCCGGTGGGCCCGGCCGCGCAGGCCGCGCGGGCTACTTCTTCTTCAGCTTCTGGATCTGCTGGATCAGCTTCGTCGTCGAGTGCGACTTCTTGTCGCCGACGAACACCGCCTTGATGTCCAGCTCCTTGATCGTGTCCTTCTCGGGCAGCGTCTTGAGCGTGTAGTCGGCGCCCTTGGCGTACATCGTCGGCTTGAGCTGCCGGAGCAGCTCGTCCGCGGTCGCCTCCTCGAACTCGGTGACGTAGTCGACGAACGACAGCGCCGACAGCAGCTCCATGCGCTCGTCGGCCGGCACGATCGGCTGGCCCTTGCCCTTCAGCGCCTCGGTCGACGCGTCGGAGTTGACCGCCACCACGAGGATGTCGCCGCGCGAGCGCGCGTCCTCGAGGCAACGCGTGTGGCCGACGTGCAGCAGGTCGTACACGCCGTTGGTCAGGATGACCGTCTTCCCGCTGGCCTTGAGGCCGGCGAGGATCATGGCGAGACTCTTGCGGTCGGTGATGACCTTGTCCTTCGAGCGCTGCTTGCGCGGAACGACGACCAAAGCGGACCTCCCTGGAGCGAGCGGAAAACGGGGAAGCCCCCAGCTTGCCACGCGCACGCCGCCGCGGCAACGACGCAGACGCTCGGACGCGACGACGTCGTCGCGCTCGCTCGGCGCGCCTACTTCGCCGCGGCCTGCGCCGGCAGCGCCAGCAGCCGCCGCGCTTCCTGCAGCAGCCAGTCGATCTGGGTGAACGGCTCGAACGAGACGTCCTGCCAGCGAACCGCGCCGTCGGCGTCGACGAGGAACGTGCCGTGCAGCGGCATGGCCTCGAAGTCGTCGTGGCAATGCCACGCGCGGAACGCCGCCAGCTCCGGATCGGCGAGCAGCGGGAACGGCAACTGCTGGTCGCCGAGCGCGGCGACGTGCTCCTTCAGCTTGTCGAGCGACTCGTTGCCGATGGCGACGACGTCGACGCCGGCGGCGGCGAACTCGCCGGCCTTGGGCGCCAGCGCCTTGAGCTGCTCGACGCAGTGCAGGCAGCCGAAGCCGAGGTAGAAGACGACCAGGGTCGGCCGGCCGCCGCCCGGCGCCAGCGCGCGCCGGCCGCCGTCGGCGGCGGCGAGGTCGAAGCC
>JBEITC010000639.1:0-1761 GCA_040375075.1 Planctomycetota bacterium
GGTCAAGCGGGTCCAGCCGTATCCGGGCACCGCGGGCCCGGTCGAGTTGACCAGCTCCCAGGTGTCGTTGAAGAAGCCGGCGCCGTCGCGACCGCCGAAGAACACGATCCGGCCGCGGCCGCTGTCGTAGACCATTCCGCCGCCATGCCGCTCGCTGGGCTTGCGCACGGCGGTCATGTCGATCCAGTTGGCGCCGTCGTACTCCCAGATGTCACTGAGTCGCGTCGTGCCGGCGATGCCGCCGTGCAGCACGACGCGGCTGCGCCGGCCGTCGAACGTCATCGCGTGCTGGCTGCGCGCCGACGGCAATTGGCTCGGCGTGCGCTGCGTCCAGGTCGTGCCGTCCCAGGCCCAGAAGTCACCGAGCGGCTGGTTGGCGGCGTCCACGCCGCCGAACATCAGCAGCACGTTGGCCGTGGCGTCGTAGGCGAACCCGTGGCCGCTGCGCGCGGGCGGCGCGACCGCCGGCGCCATCAGCGTCCACTGGCCGCTGGCGAACGTCCAAGTGTCACCGAGCGCAACGCCCGCGGGGTTGCGGCCGCCGAACAGGACGTTGTTGCCGCGCGCCAAGTCGAGGCCCAGCGCCGCATCGGCGCGGAAGGCTGGATTGACGTTCGGCAACTGCAGCGTGAACGTCGTGCCGGAGAGCACGTACGTGAACGGCTGGCGGCCCATCGCCGTCGTGCCGCCATAGACCAGCGCGCCGCCGGTCGGCAGCGGCGCCGCCATGAAGTCGCGCAAGGCGACCGGCGGATTCGTCGTCGTGCGCAGCGTCGGCACGAAGTCGTCGGTCCGCGCGTCCGAACTGGTGTCGAGATTCCACGTCTCGTTGATCACGCCGCCTTGCTGGCCGCCGAACATCAGCGACTTGCCGGTGTTCGGGCGGTAGGCGATCGCGTGCCGACGTCGCGCCGGCGGCGTCGACGTCGACGTCGACTGCGTCCAGGTGTCACCGTCGAGGATCCAGCAATCTCCCAACGACTGCTGGCTGGCGTTCTCGCCGCCGTACAGCAGCGTACGGTCCAGGCTCGGGTCGTAGATCATGCCGAACTGGCCACGCGCCGAAGGGCCGGTCGACGCGATCTGCGTCCACGTGGACGTCTGCGGATTCCACGACCACGTGTCGTTGACGAGGTTCGAGTTGTTGTTGCCGCCGAACATCACCACACGTCGACGCCCGGAGTCGTAGACCATGTTGTGGAAGAACCGCGGGCTCGGACCCGACGCGCCGCCCGCGAACGTCTGCGTCCACGTGGCGCCGTCCCACTCCCAGACGTCGTTGGCGAAGTTCGTCTGGCCTTGGCCGCCGAACAGGATCACGCGCTGGCGCTGGCTGTCGTAGACCATCGCCGCCGCGCACCGACCGGGGATCGGCCCGCTCGCAGCGACCTGCGTCCAGTTCGTGCCGTCCCACTCCCACGTGTCGCTGCGGAAGCCGCCGCTGTTGGAGAAGCCGCCCCACATCACCGTCCGGCCGCGCGCCGCGTCGTAAGCGAACGCCATGACCTGCCGGATCGACGGGCTCGTGCCCGGCGAACGCTGCGACCACGTGCCAGCGGAGGGGTTCCATTCCCACGTGTCGTTGAACTCGGTCGAGCCGTTGTAGCCGCCGAAGAGCACCGCGCGGTCGCGCGCGCCGTCGAACGACAGCGCGTGGAAGATGCGGCTCGACGGCTGCGAGCCTGATGGCGTCGGCTGCGACCAGGATTGGGCGGACGAGGCCGCCGGGAACACGACGGCCGCGATGGCGAGCGACGAAAC
>JBEITC010000456.1:0-3310 GCA_040375075.1 Planctomycetota bacterium
CGCCCCGTCGGCGCGCCGCCGCGGCTCACTTGGCGCCGGCCTCGGCGAGCTTGGCGCGGCGGGCGCGCAGGCCATCGAGTTCGCGCTGGCGGTCGGCGATCACGGTGTCGACCGCGGCGGCCTCGGCGGCGCGCGCGGCGTCGTCGGCGGCGAGTTCGAGGCGCGTGATGCGGTAGCCGCGCTGGCGCAGCAGCTCGAGCACGCCCACCTTGCCGGGGTAGTGCGCGGCGCCGACGGCGAACACCTGCACGCGCTCGGGAGCCTCCTGCAGCTTGCGGACGATGCGGTCGGCCATCACGACGTTGCGGTCGTCGACGAGGCGGGCCATCAGGCGCTTCTTCAGCTTGGCGTCGGTGAGCGGGAAGTCGTTGACGCGGTCGTCGATCGCCGCCTCGTCGCCCTTGAGGTAGAGCCGCAGCAGGTCCTCGGTCGGATGCACGCCCTCCGCCTCCTTCTTGACGATGTCGGCGAGGCCATCGCGCACGAACGTGCGCTGCTCGGTCTGCGTCATGTCGGCGAACACGGCGACCTGCTCGTCGACGGTCTCGAGGCCGCCGACCTTCTTGCCGGCGCGCTTGGCGCGCTGGTAGATCACCATGTCGAGCGGCTGCTTAGCGGCCATCTCCTTCATCCGGTCGAGCAGGCCGAGCTGCGCCCCGACCGCCCACGGTTGCAAGCGGTCGAGCAGCGCCATCGTCATGCCCTTCTTCTGCACGTACGCGGCGACCTGGTCGTACAGCTCGTCGCCGAGGATGCCGCGCAGCGTCGTGCCCTCCGGCAGCTGCATGCGCCCCGCCTGCTTCATCAACAGCGCGAGGTCCATCGGCAGCTCGGTGTAGAGCGCGTCGCAGCGCTCGATCACCTCGTCGACGACCGGCGGCAGTTCGGTGACGCGCGCGTCGGGCAGGTGGATGGTGCCGTACAGGTAGCTCGGCGTCGTCAGTTCGATGCGCCACAGCAGCGGCCGCTCGACGGTGGTCGGCGCGGTTGCGGCGGCGGCCGTCGCCGTCTCGGCCGGCTTGGCGTCGGGCGCAGGGACCTGCGCCGGCAGCAGCCGCGGCAACAGCAGCGCCATCGCTGCGAAGGCGAGTCGGGCGAACGAGGAGAGCCAGGAACGGCGCGGAGCGGCGGTCATGTCCGCCGCAGGATACGGGCCGGCTGCGCCGCCGTCAGGGATTGCTCGGCTGCTCGACGAGTTCGACCAGCCCGTTGCGGTCGATGCGCACGCGACCCTTCTGCTCGAGCGCCTGCCACACCTCGGGCGGGTACTGCGTCGGCGGCTTGACCGCGACGATGCCCGACCGCCCGCCCTTGCTCATCGCGTCGTGGCCCAGTCGCGATTCGTCGTCGAGCCGCGTCACCTTGAGCCGCTTCTTCAGCGCCTTGATCGCGCGCGCCAGCGTCTCCTTGGTGAACGTGCCGTCGGGGTTGCGTTCGATGATGTTCCCGGGTTCCTGGTCGTGCGGCTGCATCGCCCCATCATGCCAGACGACGGCGCGAACGCGCGCGCCGACGTCAACGACCGCCGGCCGGCCCCGGCGCCGAGCGCGCGCAGCGGAAGCCGGTGTGGCAGAGCGACGTGTCCGGCGTCGACTTCATGCGCGTGCCGGGCTGGTAGCCGAGGCAGTACGCGTCGCTGCACAGGAACGAGCCGCCGCGCATCACGCGCTTCTGCGCGCCGGGCTCCTGCGGATCGAAGCTGCTCGCCGGCCCCTGCGGGTCGACGGCGACCGCCGCGCCATCGCCGTAGCCCTGCGGGTGGTACCAGTCCTGGCACCACTCCCAGACGTTGCCGCTCATGCCGAAGAGGCCGAAGCCGTTGGGCGCAAAGGCGCGCGCCGATGCCGTGGTGGCGAAGCCATCTGCCAGCGTGTTGCGGCGCGGGAACTCGCCCTGCCAGATGTTGGCGCGCGGCGCAGCGTCGGTCGGCGCCGCGTCACCCCAGGCGTAGCGCGCCTGCGCGAGGCCGCCGCGCGCGGCGAACTCCCACTCCGCCTCGCTCGGCAGGCGCTTGCCGGCCCAGCGCGCGTAGGCCTGCGCGTCGCGCCAGCTGACGTGCACGACCGGATGGTCGTCCTTGCCGGCGAGCGACGAGCCCGGGCCGTCGGGCTGCCGCCAGCACGCGCCGGGCACGAAGCGCCACCACGACCAGAACGCGCGCAGGTCGACGGCGTCGGGCGGCGGCGTGAACACCAGCGAGCCGGCGACGCGCTGGTCGTCGGGCAGGTCGGGCACGTCGGCCTTGGACGGCGGCTTCTCGGCGTCGGTGACGTACGCGGTGGCGGCGACGAACGCGGCGAACTGCGCGTTGGTCACTTCGGTCGCGTCGAGCCAGAAGCCCGAGACGCGCACGCGATGCAGCGGCGCGTCGGCGTCGCCGTTCTGGCTGCCGAGCACGGCCTCGCCGCCGGCGATCCACACCATGCCGTCGCCGCCGGCGGCCTCGCCCCAACACCAGACCGCGAACGCGAGCGCCGCGCCTGTGACGAGCACGACGGGCGGCAGCACGCGGGCGAGCCAGGGCAGGCGCATCGCGCCATCGTCGCCGCACCGCGCGGCGCGGGCAATCGGCAGACGCCGCGGCGAGCGCATGGCAGCGGGCTCGCACGCATGCATCGAGGCGCGTGCTCGGAGCCGGGGCGGCCATGGGGTTCGCGGCGTCGGCGCGCCGAAGGCGGCGGCCTGCCGATCGCACCAGCCGCCCGTCGTGCGAGCGCGCCGCCGGGTCTCAGCCGAACGCCGCGCGCCAGATCGGCGCGAGATCGCGCGCGGTCGGGTCGGCGTGGGCCGGCTGATCGACGAGGCACGCCGGCCGCGGTCCATGCACGGCGTTGCTGACCGCGAGCGCCTGCGCGCGGTGCAGGTCGCCGAGATCGCAGGTCCGCTCGACGACGTCGAGCCCGCGCGCGCGCAGGCCCTCGCACAGAAGCGCGCGCGCGATGCCGGGCAGCACGCGGCCATCGAGCGCGGGCGTGACCCAACGACCGTCGAGGAGCAGCCAGACGTTGCCGAGCGCGGTCTCCAGCAGCGCGCCGTCGCTGGCGAGCACGAGGCCATCGTCGGCCTTGCCGTCCTGCGCCTGCTGCCGCACCGCGTCGTAGTAGCCGCGCGGCTCCGCCTTGAGGTCGCCGGGCGGCGCGTCGGCCGGCCGCTCGACGACCGTCGGCAGCAGTTGCACGACCTTGACCGGGGACTTCGCGCGCACGGTCAGCGCGGTCGAGACGCCGGCGGCCGTCGGCACGACCGAAAGCCGCAGCACGCCGTCGGCGCGGTCGTTGCTGCGCAGCAGCTCCATCGCGGCGGCGCGCAG
>JBEITC010000319.1:0-4857 GCA_040375075.1 Planctomycetota bacterium
AGCGGCGCGCGCGGGCGGTCCCTCGCGCCGCGCGGCTGCGTCTTCGCGCCTTCGCGTCAGCGCGCCGCGCGCGGCAGCAGCGTCGCGTTGGCCATCGTGTAGTTGCCGATGCGGCCGAGCAGCTGGTTCAGCACGTTGCCGTCGTACTGGATGGTGGAGTACTGGTTGGCTCCGGAGCCCTGCACGGTGACGTTGCCGGTGCACACGACGGAGCCACGGATCGTGCTGACCTCGCGGACCGTCAGGTTGCCCTCGACGTAGAGCATGCCGCTGAAGTCCGAGTTGCTGCCCTGCTGGATCGTCGTGTTGCCCTTGATGACGACCAGCGCCGTGCCGCGCAGCGGCTTGGCGGCGTCGAAGCCGACGGTGTTGTTGGACTCGATGACGACGATGCCGTTGTCGGGCATCGGGCTGGGCAGGCTGCTCGTGTTGGTGATCACGAGCGTCGCCATGGCGCGCAACTGCTCGTAGCTCATGCCGAAGACCGACTCGTAGCTGTCGTCGTAGTTGTTCGAAGTGGACAGGCGCGGCGTGCCGGTGACGCGTTGCTGGTTGTTCGGTCCGGTCGTCGGCGTGCCCGTGCCCGTCGGATAGAAGATGCCCGCCGCCGAGCCGCCGATGATGCGGCCGTTGGTGTTGACGTGGCAGGAGTTGCCGTCGCCGACGTTGATGGCGGCGTTTCCGGGCAGCGTGAGCACGAGGCGCCGGTACTCGTTGCTCGCCACCTGCGAGGCGATGACCTTGTTCGGCTCCTGGTCGAATGGCACGTCGGGATCGAGCTGCTCGTAGATGTAGCCGACGCTGCGCAGTTGCCAGACCGCGCCAGCGCCCGCGGCGCCGCGCATGAGCGAGACGTCCTCGCACTGCTGCTGCTGGCGCCACGCGCGACGCTCCGCGTCCGGGTCGGCGTCCCAGCGCTTCCACACCTCGTAGCGCGCGAAGATCTTCTCGGTGACGCGGAACTCGCGGACGAGGCCGATCTCCGCGTCGATGGTGTCGAGCACCTGCGGCGAGCTGCTGGTGTTGAGCAGCGGCGCGAACGCCGTGACCGGTTGCGAGGTCTGCCGGCGCAGCCAGCTGTGCGCCTCGGCGAGGCCGGAGCGCGCCACCTGCAGCGCCTGGCTCTTGCTGGCCCACGACGTGCGGTTCTTCTGGATGTGCGAGCGCAGCAGCGTCGTGCCGGTCAGGCAGATGCCGGCGACGATCATCGTGAACATCAGCGCCAGGATGAGCGCGATGCCGCGCTCCTCGCTCCTGGGGGCCGCCGCATTGGAGACGTGGTCCATGACGTCGCGTTATTCGGCATTCCACGCGCGCAGGCTGGAGGCTGGTCTTCCCGTCGGGAGACCCGCACCGGCTGCGTGCAAGGCGCCCATGCCATCGGCATGATGCCGCCGTGACGTCCGCCGCCGGATCCGCCGCCGCCCACACGCGCATCGCCGCGCTCTCGCTCGCCGTCGCCGTCGTGCTGCTGGGAGTGAAGTCGTATGCGTGGCTGCTCACCGGCTCGCAGGCGATCTTCAGCGACGCCGCCGAGTCGATCGTCAACGTCGTCGCCGCCGCCTTCGCCTTCCGCGTGCTCGCCTGGGCCGGCCAGCCCGCCGACCGCGAGCACCCGTTCGGCCACGGCAAGCTCGAGTTCTTCTCCGCCGCCTTCGAGGGCGGCCTCGTCGTCGCCGCCGCCTTCGCGATCCTCTGGCAGGCGACCGACGCGTTGATCGACGGCTCGAAGCCGCAGCAGCTCGACGTCGGCCTCATGCTGACGTTCGGCGCCGGCCTGGCGAACGGCGCGCTCGGCTGGCTCCTCGTGCGCCATGGCCGCAAGCACCATTCGCCGGCCATCGAGGCGGATGGCCACCACGTGCTGTCGGACTTCGTCACCAGCCTCGGCGTCGTCGTCGGCCTGCTGGCGGTCCACGTCACCGGCGTCTGGTGGCTGGATCCGGCGCTCGCCGGGCTGATGGGCTTGTGGCTGCTGCGCACCGGCTGGCGTCTGGTGCGCGTCTCGGTCGGCGCGTTGCTCGACGAAGAGGACCCGGCGTTCGTGCAGCGCCTCGTCACGATGCTCGAGCCGCACGTCCGCGATGGCTTCATCCGCATCCACCAGCTGCGCGCGATCCGCGCCGGCCGCTTCCATCACATCAGCGCGCACCTCGTCGTGCCGGAGTACTGGCCGGTGTCGCGCGCGCACGCCGCCGCCGACCAGCTCGCCGGCAAGGTGCTCGCCGAGTTCGAGGGCGAAGGCGACATCGACTTCCACACCGACCCATGCGAGCGGAAGTACTGCGCCGCCTGCGACCTCGCGGACTGCCCGGTGCGCGCAGCAGCGTTCGTCGGCCGTTCGCCGCTGACGGTCGAAGAAGCCGTCGCGCCGGATCCGGCGTCGCACGTGCCGGCCGGGTGAGCCCGCGGTGGGCGAGCCCCTCGCTCAGTGGCGCGTCGACTCGACGGTGAGCGGCGCGAACGGCTGGCCCGGCGCGGCCCACTGCAGCTCGAGCGTCGCGCCGCCGGCGGCGTTGAACCACGCGACCTCGATGGCGTGCAGGCCGGCGGCCAGCGCCACTTCGCCGCGCTTCCCGGTGGGGCCGTGCAGGCCGTCGTGGTCGACGACGAGCTGGCCATCGAGCCACAGCTTGCTGCCGTCGTCGCTGGTCAGCGCGAAGCGGTAGACGTCGTCCTTCGGCACGATGACGAAGCCGCGGTAGACGAATGCCACGCGCTCGCCGGGCTCGTTCAGCGGGCCGACCGAGCTGACGACTTCGCGGCCGCTCGGCGACAAGCCGGCGCGGTCGTCGGGGATGGCCTTCCAGTCGACGGCGAAGCGCTCGGCGACGAGGCCTTCCTTGGCCGGGCGAGCCTTCACCTGCGGCAACGGCGTCGCCTGCGTGAACGTGCGTGTGACCACCGGCGTGCGGCGCTTGCCCTGCCAGAAGCCCGCGGCCTTCAGCGTCGCCGTCGCCGACATGCGCAGCGGGCCGCGGACGATCGGCGCATCGGCGTCCGGCTCGCGGCCGTCGATCGTCGCGCGCACCTCGATGCGCGGATCGTCGGCGCGAACGTCGACGGCGAGCGCGCGCACGAAGGACTGCGACTCGGCGGTGATCGTCGGCGCACGGAACACCAGCGGCGCGCCGGCGATCTCGAGCGCGACGACGGTCGCGATCGCGTCGATCGCCGTCGCCGGCACGGCGATCTCGACGCCGTCGGCGGTCGCCTTCGCCGTCAGCTTGCGTTCGGGATCGCCCAGCAACCGCGCCGACCGCGGCGCGCTGCCGAGCCCGGGCAGCCGCAGCACGCCATCGGCGGGCCAGTCGAAGACGTGCAGGTACAGCGTCGTACGGCCGTCGTCGCGCTTGCTCGTGCAGCGACCCCACGGCAGCGCGTCGAACGGGCTCGCCGTCGTGCCGTGGATCGCCTCGCCGTTGCTGCGCATCCACGCGCCGATCTGGGCCAGCCGTTCGACCGACTCCGGCGGGAACGTGCCGTCGGCGCGCGGGCCTACGTTGAGCAGGTAGTTGCCGCCCTTGCTCGCGATGTCGATCAGGTTGCGCAGCAGGTCCTTCGTCGACTTCCACTCGCGGTCGGCGGCGTTCCAGCCCCAGTGCGCGTTCATCGTCATGCACGATTCCCAGTCGACGCCGGGCAGGCCGGTCGCCGGGATCTCCTGCTCGGGCGTGGCGAAGTCGCCGACGGCGCCGGCCGCGGTCGAGAAGCCGGCCATGCCGCCGCGGTGCACGTCGACGCGGTTGTTGACCAGCATGCCGGGCGCCAGCGCGCGGCAATGCTCGAACAGGCGCAGCCCGCGCTCGTGGTTCCACGTCGCCTCCCACTCGCCGTCGAACCACAGGATCGACGGCTGGTAGCGCTGCACGAGCTCGGCGACCTGCGCGCGCAGGTAGGCCTCGTAGCGGGCGAAGTCGGCGCCCTGCGTCGACCGCTCGCTCTCCCACGGCCGGCGCGGCAGGTAGTCCGGGTGGTGCCAGTCCATGATCGAGTGGTACGTGCCGAACGCGAGGCCGTGCGTGCGGCAGGCGGCGGCGAGCTCGGCGAGCACGTCGCGGCCGTGCGGCGTGCGGCCGACGTCCCACTCGGTCTGCTCGCTGTCCCACAGGCAGAAGCCGTCGTGGTGCTTGCTGGTGATCACGACGTACTTCATGCCCGCGTCCTTGGCCATGCGCGCCCACGCGTCGGCGTCGAAGCCCGTCGGGTTCCAGTTCGGCTGGAACTCGGCATAGATCTGGCGCGGGATGCGCGCGCTGTCGCGGATCCACTCGCCATAGTCGACGCCTTCGCGCCACTTGCCGGCCGGGATCGCGTACAGGCCCCAATGCAGGAACAGCCCGAAGCGCGCGTCGCGCCACCACGCCATGCGCTCGTCCTGCGTCGCCGGCGACCGCAGCGGGTCCGGCGCGGCGGGCGGCGGGGATTCCGTGGCGCATGCGGCGAGCAGCGCCATGGCGAGCGTGGCGGTGGTGACGGCGGCGGTGTTGGCCACGAGGCGCGGACGCGGGCGGAGCGCGGTCATGCGATGGCAATGTCGCACGCGCGGGGGAAGGAGTCGATGCGCGTCGAAGTCAACCGCGACGGTGGCGGCGTTGAAGGCCTGGGAGGGAGGAGGGGCGGTGATCGCGGCGATGGGCGGGACGAGTTGGGGCGGGGTGGACACGCGCTTGAGGCGTGGCCGGCGCATTGGCGACGCCAACCGCGGCGGTGAGGGCGTTGAAGGCATGGGAGCGGATGCGGGGCGGTGGATGCGGCGATGGACGCTCCAAGTTGGGGCGGCTTGGACACGCGCTCGAGGCATGGCCGGCGCATTGGCGACGCCAACCGCGGCGGTGGATGGCGTTGAAGGTCTGG
>JBEITC010000443.1:0-3426 GCA_040375075.1 Planctomycetota bacterium
ATCGACAAGGCACGCGCGGGGCGCTGAGGGGCAGGGCGGGGGGCGATCGCGCCGCGGCTCGTCGGCCGCGGCGCGCTCGATCACGGACCGGTCACCAGCCGCGGTGCCAGGTCGCGAGCATCTCGTGGATCGCGCCGGAGCGATCCAGGCTGAAGTCGACCGCAGCCAGGATGGCGTCGTCGACGGTCGAGACGAGCCGCAGCGACAGGACGACGTGGTCCTTCGTCGTGCCGTAGGTGCCGACCAAGACGGTCTTGGCGTTGTGATCCGCCGCAAGGTTGCGGATGTCACGGGACAACAGGAACTGTCCGTCCTGACGGATCAACATGTGGTCCTGACGGACCGTGGCGTGGATCACGTCGACGTCGCGCTGCGTCATGCGGGACGACAGGAACTCCGAGAACTGACGTCCGAACATGGACGTCTGGTTCACGGCATTGATGTCGACCAGCGTCGCGACGAGAACGCGGCCGAGACAGTCCTTGTCGGCGAGCTGGCTGAGCAGCGCGTCGACGGACCAGTAGGCCGTCTCCATCGGCCTGTCCTTGGCCGGCGGGCCTCCGACCGTGGTCTCGCAGGCGGCGAGCGCCGCGAGCGCGGCGACTGCCGCGAACTTGAAGAACCGCGACATGGATCAGTTCCCTCCGAGCGGCATCGTCTCGCACATCGTCGGCTTTGCTGGCGCCGGCGTCGACGTCACGTCGACCTGAAGGTCGGTGGTGCGCCACTTCGGCCGCGCAGCGGGGACGCACGGATCCTCGACCGGGCAGTTGTCCTTCGTGGTCAGACGGAAGGCCCGACCGTAGTGGACGCGCTCGCGCAGATGCTGCAGTTCCTGGTTCTGCTCCCGCAGCGCTCCCTCGAGCGTGGTCGACTTCTTGTCCGCAGCCTGACTCTTGGCGTCCAGCGCCGCGATCTCGGCGTCCTGCTGGAGCCTCTTCAACGAGGCGTCGATGAACTTCTCGACGCGGTCGCGGCGGATCGTCGCGAGCACCCAGCACTTGTAGCGGCGCATCTCGAACTGGTCGGCATTGGTGAACCACCAGCCGTCCCAGAAGCGCGACGGGTTCTCCTTCACCTCCCACTGCTCCCAGAACTGGTTCTTGGGCAGCAGTTCGCCGACGATCGCGTCGGACAGTTGATGCACGCGGTAACGCAGCGCCTGGCCGGGGCGCTCGCCACCACCGGGGCCGGCGTCGGCCAGCGGCACGAAGCGGATGCCCTGGGCCCAGTCCTGGTCACAAGCCTCCGAGATCACGTGGGTGGCGACGAACTCGGCCAGTTGCTGGCGGGCGTGCTGGAAGGCCTCGTCGAACGCCTTGCGCTCGTCCAGGACGTTGTAGGCGCCACCGCGGCCGACGAAGGCCAGTTCGACGTCAGAACTCGGGATGGTGCCTCGGACCCAGTCCGGCGCATTCTCGGCGCCGGTGATGGCGCCGCGCATGAACTGCTCGGACGGCTTCTGATAGAGGGCGCCGCAGCCCGCGAGAGATAGCACGACGGGCATGGCGATCGCAGGCAGCGCAATCGCGCGAAGCATGGAGAGCATCTGTTCTTCCTGTCAGGGTTGAGGACAAAGGCGCCTGCGAACGCAGGGCACGGTGTCGTAGAGAATGCTCAGCAGAACGGCCCGTGACAGCTTCCTTGGTTGATGGCATGGATTTCCGCATCCGGCCAGCCCCTCCCGTCGTCGACGCTGAGCCATTGCTTGCCCCGGCAACCTTCGCCGCGTCCGATCGGCGCATGCCCGCAATGCGTCACGGCCTCGCGTTCGCCCTCCTCGCCGGCCTCGTCGCCGCCTGCGCCAGCGGGCCCGACCTGCACGAACTGCGCTGGATCGACCTCTCGCACGACTTCGCCGCCGACACGATCTACTGGCCGACCGCGCCTGGTTTCGAACTGCGCGTCGACGCGAAGGGCGAGACCGGCAAGGGCTACTGGTACGAGTCGAACACCATCACGACGTCGGAGCACGGCGGCACGCACCTCGACGCGCCGGTGCACTTCGCCAAGAGCGGCTGGACGAGCGACCAGATCCCGATCGACCGGCTCGTCGGGCCGGCGATCGTCGTCGACGTGACGAAGGCCTGCGACGCGGATCGCGACCATGAGGTGTCCGTCGCCGACCTCGACGCCTTCGAGGCGGCGCACGGCGCGATCCCGGAGGGCGCGATCGTGCTGCTGTGCACCGGCTTCGGCCGCCACTGGCCCGACCGGGTGAAGTACATGGGCACCGACCAGCGCGGGCTCGAGGCGACGTTCCTGCTGCGCTTCCCTGGCCTCTCGCCGGCGGCCGCGAAGCGCCTCGTGGCTCGCAAGGTGAAGGCCGTCGGCATCGACACGCCGAGCATCGACCACGGCAAGTCACGGCTGTTCTTCGCCCACCGCGAGCTCTACGCCGCGAACATCCCGGCGTTCGAGAACGTCGCCAACCTCGATCTGCTGCCGGCGACCGGCGCAACGGTGGTCGCGCTGCCCATGAAGATCCGCGGCGGCAGCGGCGGTCCCCTGCGCATCGTCGCGGCGCTGCCGCGCTGACGCGCCGCGAGCGCCCGCGGAGCGGCGAGCGCGTACGCTGCCCGGCCATGACGTTCCTCCACCCGGCCGCCCTGGCCGCCTGCGCATTCGCCGTCGCCGCTGCGGCCCAGGACCCGGAAGCCTCGCCCGTCGGCCGCACGCGCTACCTCGGCCGCGACATCGCCCAGACGATGCACTGGACCGGCGCCGGCTGGCTGCTGCGCGCGACACGCGAAGAGGAGGAGAACGGCGTCGCGCTGCACCGGTGGCTCGCCGTGAAGCCCGGCCAGAGCGCTGGCGACCTCGGCTGCGGCAACGGCTACCACACGCTGCCGCTGGCGCGCGCCGTCGGCGCCGACGGCCTCGTCTACGGCGTCGAGCTGCAGCCGCAGTACCTCGTGATGCTGCAGAAGCGCGCCGAGACCGCGGGGCTGCCCAACATCGTCGGCGTCGAGTCGACCGTCGACGACGCCATGCTGCCGGACGCGTCGTGCGATCTCGTGCTGATGGTCGACGTCTACCACGAGCTGTCGCACCCGGTGCGCGTGATGCAGTCGGTGCGCAGCGCGCTCAAGCCCGGCGGCCGCGTCGTGCTCGTCGAGTTCCGCGCCGAGGATCCGGCGGTGCCGATCAAGCCCGAGCACACGATGACCAAGGCGCAGATGCTGCGCGAACTGGCGAGCCACGGCTTCGCCGCGGTCGCCGAGACCGACGACCTGCCGTGGCAGCACGCGATCGCCTTCGCGCCCGCGGCCGACGATCCGCGGCTCGGCGCGCGCGCGACGCTCGCCGGCTTCCTGCGGGCCCAGGCGCAGGGCGATGCGCGCGTGGTCGCGCCGTTCGTCGTCGATGGCGCGCGGATCGCGCCGGCGGCGACGAAGCCCACCACCGCGCCGCTGCCGCCGCTCG
>JBEITC010000120.1:0-9201 GCA_040375075.1 Planctomycetota bacterium
GCCGCCGCCCGGCTGCGCGGGCCACCCGATCACCACGCCGACGTCGGCGACGACCGCGAGCTCGGCGTTGGTCCAGCCGTCGAGCTCGATCGCCGACGCGCGCCCGGGCAGCAGGCCGCCGCTCGGGAACACCACGCTCGCCAGCACGCCGTTCTGCCGCGTCACCGGGAAGCCGGTGGTGTCGGGATTCACGGCGACGAGCGCGAGCGCCTCGGGCGACATCTCGCCGGTCTCGTCGGTGTCGACCGTCTGGCGCACGGCGCCGATCTCGACGAGGCCGAGCTGCGTGCCGACCGCAACCATGCCGGGGAACACGTGCTTGCCCTGCAGATCGACGACCAGCGGCTTGCTGCCTTCGGGGAGCTTCGGCGCCTCGCCGGCAGCGTGCACGCCGCGGATCACGCCATCTTCGAACCACAGCGAGCCGCCGAGGATCACGCCGCCACTGACGGTGTGCAGCACGGCGTTCTGCAGCACGATGGCTTGCCGCTGTGGCGCAGGCTTCGGCAGCAGGTCCTGGGACGGGGCCGGCACGGCGAAGGCGAACAGCGCGGCGAGCGCGCACGAACGATGGAGCGGGTGCATCAGCGGCCTCCCTCGAGGTTGCGGCAGCAGTAGTCGTCGGTCAGGTCTTCGGCCGCCCAGTAGGCGTCCTTCGGGTCGCCGGCCTTCGCCGTGCGGCCCTTGCCGCCAGCGGCGGCAGCGCGCTGCAGCAGGCGCGTGCGTTCCTGCAGGATGCGCACGCGGTTCTCCGCGTCGCGGGCCAGCGAGAACAGCTGCCGGCCGTCGACCCACGTCGCCGCGCAGAGCGCGTCGTACGACAGCGGGTCGGCCGTCCACAGCGCGAGGTCGGCGTCCTTCCCGGCAGTCAGCGAGCCGGTGCGCGCGAACACGCCGAGCTGCTTGCATGGGTTGGCGGTGACGAACATCAGCGCCTCGTGCGGCGCGACGCGGCCGTACTTGACCGCCTTGGCGGCCTCGGTGTTGAGCCGGCGCGCGTGCTCGTCGCTGTCGGAGTTGATCGACACCACGACGCCCTGCTCGTGCAGGATCGCGGCGTTGTCGGCGATCGCGTCGAACACCTCGAACTTGTAGCCCCACCAGTCGCTGAACGACGACGCGCCAGCGCCGGCGGCCGCGATCGCGTCGGCGACCTTGTAGCCCTCGAGCACGTGCTGGAACGTGCCGATGCGCATGCCACGGTTCTCGCCCTTGATCTGGCACAGCATGAAGATCTCGTCCTGCCGGTAGCTGTGGCAGTGGATCCAGCGCTGGCCGGCGAGGATCTCGGCGATCGCCTCGAGTTCGAGGTCGCGGCGCGGCGGGATGGCCAGCGCGCGGCCCTCGGGCGGCAGCGTTTCGTATGCGTCCATCGCGCGGCGCCACGCCGTCGCGGCGGCGAGCCGGTCGCGGATCAGCGCCTCGACGCCCATGCGCGTCTGCGGGTAGCGGCTGCCGGCCGGGCCATTGGCGCTGCGCGGGTTCTCGCCGAGCGCCCACTTCATGCCCGGTTGCGCGCCGGCGAAGTGCATCGCGTCCGGATCGGCGACGCCGTAGCGGACCTTCGTCGTCTGGCTCTGGCCGCCGATCGCGTTGGCCGAGCCGTGCAGCTGGTTGACCATCGTCACGCCACCGGCGAGCTGGCGGTACCAGTTGACGTCGTCGGGATCGAGCACGTCGGCGATGCGCACCTCGGCGGTGACGGCCTGGCCGCCCTCGTTGACGCCGCGCGCGATGCCGGTGTGCGAGTGGCAGTCGACCATGCCGGGCGTCAGGTGCTTGCCGGCGCCGTCGATCGTCGTCGCTCCGGCGGGCAGCGGCGGCATGCCGGCGCGCGGGCCGACGTAGACGATCTTGCCGTCCTGCACGACGACGGCGCCGTCGCGCACGATGCCCTGCTCGTCGGCGGTCCACAGCGTCGCGCCGACGATGGCGAAGGCCGACGCTTCCGGCAACGCCGCGAACCCGTAGCCGCCGAGCGGCGTCGGCAGCGGGTCGAGCGACGGCGGCGCTGGCTTGGCGATCGCCTTGCCGCCCTTGCCGGCGTCGTCGGCTTCCTTGCCCGGCGCCTTCTCCTTCGCCGGCTCGGCGGGCTTCTCCGTGCGCGTGAACTGCGTCGCCACCGTCCGGCCATCGGGCGTCGTCAGCGCGCCCCGCAGGCCGTCCTTGGCGACGGCGAGGCGCAGCCAGTGTTCGCCAACCATGCCGATCTCCTTGCCGGCGATGCGGCAGGTGACCGTCGTCGCGTCGCGCTGCACGGCGGCGACCGTCAGCGTCGCCTCGCCGACCTTGAGCGCCACCTTGTCGCCGTCGACCGTCAGCAGCGGCTGCGTCGCGATCTCGATGCCGGGCCAGCCATCGGCCCACGACCACGCGCCGTCGACGCCCTGGTCCTTCGGCCGGGCGACCACGTGGCGCAGGCCGCCGACCCAGACTTCGCGCACTTCGGCCTTCTCCTCGAAGAGCCCGCCGCCGGCGACGAGCACGAGGTTGGCGAGCTTGCCCGCAGCGATCGAGCCGGCGTGCGCGTCGATGCCGAGCAGCTTCGCCGGCGCGGTGGTCAGCGCCGCGAGCGCCTGGTCGGCGGTGACGCCGCAGGCCATCGCCTCGCGCACGTTGGCGGCGAAGTCCTTGCGGTCGCGCAGGCGCGCAGTGGTCCACGCCAGCGTCACGCCGGCGTCGAGCAGCCGCTTGCTGTTGGTCGGCGCCTGTTCCCACGACTGCAGCTGCCGCAGCGACGCGCGCTCGGCCGCTGCCGCGGTGGCGACGTCGGGCGCGTCGGGGTAGGCGAGCGGCACGACGATCGGCGCCTTCGTCGCGGCGAGCGCGGCGAGGCGACGGAACTCCATGCCGCTGCCGACGACGACGGCCTGCCGGCCGAACTCGCCGGCGACCTTCAGCAGGCGCAGCGCCTGCAGTTCATCCTGCGCGTCGCACCAGAGCGGCAGCGCGCGCTGGTCGGCGATCGCCTGCAGCACGGCCGACGGCTGCGGCGCCGTCGCCGCCAGCGTCGGGTCCTTGGCGACCGCGGCGGCGCTGCGCTCGTGCCAGAGCCCGTCGGCGAGCGACTGGCGCAGCAGCGCGATCGCGCCCATCTCGCTCTCCGGATAGCCGCCGCGGCTGGTCTGCAGGCTCGCAGCCGCGAAGGCGCGGTCGCGCACGACGCGCACCGGCGCGGTCGCGGACGGCTCGTCGAGCAGCACGACGGCCGCCGTGCCCTTGAGCACGCCGCCCGACGGCACGGCCGCGGCGATGGCGAAGCCGAGCTTGCGCAGCGTCTCGCGGTCGGTGGCCGGCACGAGCGCGCCATCGCGCGCGTCGCGCTGCGGTTGCACCATCGGGTTCCAGTGCTGGTCGCTCGCGTTCGGATCGAGCGCCGGCACGTCGGACGGGAACCACGGGTCGACCAGGCCGGGGTAGATCTGCAGGCCGGCGCAGTCGATCACCGTGGCGCCGGCTGGCGCGGGGCCGGACGCGACCGCGACGATGCGGCCGTCGCGCACGACGATCGTGACCTCGGCGGGCGCCTCACCGGCGGCGCGAACGACCTTGCCGCCGGTGAACGCGAACCAGCCGGGGTCGACGGGACGCGGCCCATTGTGCGGCGGCCCCTGGGCCGCGAGCAGCGAGGTGAGGACGAACGGGACGAACGGAGCGAGGCCCCAGCGCATCCGTCCGAGCATAGGCGGCGCGAGGGTTCGCCGCCGCAGCCAGTTCTTCGCTCAGGACGTCGTGCGTCGGCCGTACAGCCAGCGCCACGCGCCGCCAGAGACGCGGCGCGCGTCGTCCATCACGAGGTACAGGGCCGGCACCAGCACGAGGCTGACCAGCGTCGCGAACATGACGCCGAAGCCGAGCGCCACCGCCATCGGGATCAGGAAGCGCGCCTGCACGCTCTTCTCCAGCAGCAGCGGCGTGAGCCCGCCGAACGTCGTCAGCGAGGTCAGCAGGATCGGGCGCAGGCGCGCGGCGCCGGCGGTGCGCACCGCCTCGAACAGCGTCGCGTGCTCGGCGCGCTTCTGGTTGACCCAGTCGACCAGCACGATGTTGTCGTTGACGACGACGCCGGCGAGCGCGACGACGCCGAACATCGACAGGATGCTCAGGTCGAAGCCGGTCAGCATGTGGCCGGCGACCGCGCCGACGACGCCGAACGGGATCGCCGTCATGATCAGCAGCGGCTGCGTGAACGACTTCAGCGGCACGGCCATCAGCGCGTAGATCAGGAACAGCGCGACGACGAAGCCGCCGGCCAGCGAGCGCAGCAGGTCGGCCTGCTTCTTCTGATCGCCCTGGAAGGCCCAGCCCAGGCCCGGATGCCGGGCGACCAGCGCCGGCAGCACGGCATCGCGCAGGCGCGCGTTGACCGCGCTGGGGCTGGCGTTGGGGTCGGTCTCGTCGATCTCGCCGCTGACCCGCAGCGAGCGCTTGCGGTCGACGCGGCTGATCGTCGCGGCCGCGCGGCCGAGCTCGGCGTCGGCGACCTCGGCGAGCGGGATCTCGTCGCCGTTCGCCGTGCGGATGCGCAGCCCTTCGAGGTCTTGCAGCGAGCGGCGGCCGCTCTCCGGGTAGCGCACCATCACCTTGAGGTCGTCGCGGCCGCGCTGCACGCGCTGCGCCTCCTCGCCGTAGAACGCCTGCCGCACCTGCCGCGCGAGGTCCTGCTGCGCCACGCCGAGGCTCTCGGCGGTCGGTCGGATGCGCAGTTCGAGCTCCGGCTTGCCGGCGCGGAACGACGTCGTCGCGTCCTTGACGTCCGGCATCGCGCGCAGCCCCGCGAGCAGCTCGTCGACGGCGACCTGCAGCGTCGTCGGATCCTGGTGGTACAGCTCGATGTCGACGTCCTTGCCGGTGCTGAAGAACGACGTCGTGTACTGCAGTTCGACGGCGTCGGGCACCGCGCCTATGCGTTCGCGGACAGCGGTCAGGATCTCGTCCGACGGCAGGTCGCGCCGTTCGCTCGGCAGCAGCTGCACGTTGAGCTCGGCGAGGTGCGAGCCGGACTGGAACTGCGCGTCGCGCGAGCCGCCATTGCGCGCCTGCTCGACCGCGTACGGCTGCGTGCCGATCGACGCCAGCATGTGCTCCAGCACCGGGTCGCTGCCCTGCGGCCGGCGCGCGTCGCACTCGGCGCAGACGTCGCGCACGGCCTGCTCGATGCGCGCCAGCTGCGCGGCGGTCGTCGCGAGCGGCGTGCCCTGCGGCAGCGTCAGCGAGACGACGAGGTTGTCGCCATCGACCGTCGGGAAGAACACGAAGCGCGGATAGCCGGCCGCGACCGACGCGAAGCACAGCAGCATCGAAGTGACCGACGCCGCGATCGTGGCGTAGCGCCAGCGCAGCGACAGTTCGAGGAACGGCTGGTAGAGCCGCACGGTCAGCCAGTCGAGCGCCGCCTGGAAGCTGCCCTGAATCGCCTGCCATGCCCGGACCGGCAGCGGCGACCGGCGCGTCGGGTCGTCGGCAGGCAGGCCGGCGAGGTGGGCCGGCAGGCACAGCTGCGACTCGACGAGGCTGATCAGCAGCACCGGGATGACGATCAGCGGGATCACGCGCCAGATCTGCGCGTCGCTGCCCGGCACCGAGAACACCATCGGCAGGAAGGCGGCGACCGTCGTCATCACCGATGCGAACACCGGGCTGCGCACCTCGCGGCTGCCGCGCAGCGCCGCCAGCAGTGGCGAGGCGCCGGCCTTGCGCTGCAGCACGATGTTCTCGCCCACCACGATGGCGTCGTCGACGACGATGCCGAGCACCAGCAGGAAGGCGAACAGCGAGATCATGTTCACCGACAGATCGAGCGCTGGCATGAACGCGACGGCGCCGAGGAACGACACCGGGATGCCGATCGCGACCCAGATGGCGACGCGCAGCTGCAGGAACAGCGCCAGGATGACGAACACCAGCACGAGGCCCTGCATCGCGTTGGTGGTCAGCAGGTCGATGCGGTCCTTGAGGATGATCGACTCGTCGCGCCACGTGTCCATGCGCACGCCGGGCGGCAGGCGCTTCTTGCCTTCGCCTTCGACCCAGCGCTTGACCGCCGCGGTGATGGCGATGGCGTCCTGCTCACCGACGCGGAACACGCGCAGCAGGGCCGCCGGTTTGCCGTCGAAGCGCGCCTGCAGGTCGTCCTCGGCGAGGTCGTCGACGACGCGCGCGACGTCGCCGACGGTCACGCGCGTGCCGTCCGGCGCGGTCAGCAGCGCGATCTGCGCGAACTCCTCGCCGCGATACATCTGGCCCTGCACGCGCAGCAGCGTCTGGCCGGTCTCGGCCTTGATGGCGCCGCCGGGCAGGTCGAGGCTGCTGCGCCGCACGGCGCGCGCGACGTCGTCGAACGTCAGCCGGTGGCGGCGCAAGGCCTCCTCGCTGACCTCGATGCGGATCTCGTAGGGCCGCACCGCCGCGAGCTCGATCTGCGAGATCTCCGGCAGCGCGGCGAGCGCGTCGCGGGCCTCCTCGGCGAGGCGCTTCAACGCGCGTTCGTCGGCGTCGCCGTGGATCGTCACGCTGATGACCTCCTTGCGGGTGACGAGGCGCGTGACGATCGGTTCCTCGGCCTCGGCCGGGAAGTTGGTGATCGCGTCGACGCGATCCTTCACGTCGGCGAGCACGCGGTCGAGATCGGCGCTCTCCAGCGCCTCGACGACCACGAGCCCGACGCCCTCGTTGGCGTTCGAGGTGATCCGGTCGACGCCGGTCACGCCTTCGACCGCCTCCTCGACCCGCAGGCACACGCCCTGCTCGACCTCGACCGGCGTCGCGCCCGGATAGGGCACCTGCACGGTGACGATGTTCGGCGCGATCTCGGGGAACACCTCGCGTCGCACCTTGCCGCTCAGCAGCGCGGCGAGGCCGGCGACGGCGAAGGCGAGCGCCACGAGCGTGGCCGCGACGTGGTTCTGCGTGAACCACGCGAAGAAGCCGGCCTTCTCGGTGGCCGGGATCGTCGGATCGTCCGCGCTCACTTGCCGGCCTCGCCGTCGGCGACGGTCACGCGCATGCCTTCGGCGGCGGCGAGCTTCGACATCAGCACGCGCGCGCCGTGCGCCAACCCGCCGCGCAGCACGACGCGATCGGCCTCGGCGCGCAGCACGTCGACCGCCTGTCGCCGCAGCGTGTCCTCGCCGTCGACGATCCAGACCGACGCGGCGTCGGCCATCGCGTCGCGCGGCAGCACGACGCAGCCGGGGAAGGCGCGGCCCTGGATGCGCGCCTGCACGAACTGGCCGACCAGCAGCGGCGGCCTCTTCGTCTTGCCGTCGGCGACCCCGGCGCCGCGCGCGTCCTCGATGCGGGCGACGACCGTCAGCTGGCGGGTGCGGCGGTCGACCTCGCCCTCGGTGCGCACGACGTGGCCGTGCCACGCGTGCACGGCGCCAGCGAACTCGACGGCGAAGGTGACGGGCGCGCCCTGGCCGAGCGGCAGTTCGTCGTGCAGCGGCAGGTCGACGTACGCGGCTTCGCCGACCGGCACCGGCAGGCGCACCTCGACCGCAGCGTCGTCGACGATGGTCGCGAGCCGTTGGCCGGTCTGCGCCGACTGTCCGATCTCGGCCGACACGCTGCGCACGCGGCCGGCGAACGGCGCCTTGACCTCGGTGCGCGCGCGATCGCGCTCGGCCTTCTGCAGCGCCGACTGCGCGGCCGCGAGCGCGGCTTCGGCGTCGCGGATCTGCGGCAGCCGCGCGACCAGCGCGTCCGGCGGCTTGTCGCCCTCGAGCTCGCGCCATGCGCGCACGGCGGCGTCGGCCTCGGCGCGTTCCTGCGCCACCCGCAGTTCGGCGCGCGCGACCGCGGCCGCTTGCTGCGCGATGGCGAAGTCGAAGTCGGCGACGTCGAGCGTCGCCAGCGTCTCGCCGGCGGCGACCATCGCGCCGGCGCGCAGGCCCGGGTTCATCGCGACGATGCGTCCGGACACCTCGGCCGACAGTTCGGCGACGCGCAGCGGCTCGACGACGCCTTGCGCCACGACGGTGAAGGCCACGTCCTCGGCGCGCGCGAGCGCCACGCGCACGAGCGGCGGGGGCGTCGGCGCGTCGTCGACGGCGGGCTTCTTCGCCGCCTGGGCGATGCGGACGGCGAGGAAGCCGCCGCCGCCGAGGATGGCGAGCGGCAGCAGGATCTGCAGGGCGGTGCGGACGGCGTTCACGGGCGTGCGGCTCCGGCGTCGGGCTCGGGACGGCGGTAGCCGCCGCCGAGCGCCAGGAAGAGGTCGATGCGGTTGTCGAGGCAGAGCCGATCGAGCGCGATGCGCGTCGCGTCGGCCTGGAAGCTCTGGCGTTGCGTCTCGGCGACGGTGATGAAGTCGACGAGGCCCTTCTGGTAGCGATCGCGCGCCAGTTCGCGCGCGCGCGCGGCATGGCCCGCGGCGTCGGTGGTGCGGGCGCGGCGCTCGCTCAGCTGCGCTTCGGCGCCGAGCACGTCCTCGACCTCGGCGAAGGCCTGGATCAGCGCGCGGCCGTAGCCGGCGGCGGCTTGTTCGAGCAGCGCCTCGTTGCGGGCCACCTCGGCGCGCAGCGCGCCGTTGCGGAACAGCGGCGTCAGCAGGTTGGCGCCGACGCTCCAGACGTGGAAGTCCTCGTCGACGAGGTCTTCGAGTTCGGTGCTCGCCGTGCCGGCGCTGCCGGTCAGCGCGATGCGCGGGTAGAGGCTCGCGCGCGCGACGTCGACGCGGCAGCCGGCGGCGGCGAGCCGTCGTTCGGCGGCGGCGAGGTCGGGCCGGCGCAGCAGCAGGTCGCTCGGCACGCCGACCGGGATCGGTGGCGCGCCAAGCGGCAACGTCATCGGCACGCCGTCGGCGCCGCGCGGGTAGTCGCCGGCGAGCACGTCGAGACGGCGCAGCGCTGCGCCGAGCGCGTCGCGGCGCTGGGCGACGGCGGCCTCGGCGGTGGCGAGGTTGGCGCTCGCCTGGTGCACGTCGAGCGCCGGGCGGACGCCGCGGCGGAAGCGGTCGCGCACGTCCTCGTAGGTGGCGCGCAGCGTCGCGACGGTGGCTTCCGCGAGCGCGAGCTGCTGCTTTGCCTCGACGGCGGCGAAGTGCGCGCGGCAGGCCTGCGCGACGAGGCTCATGCGCGCGGCCGCGGCGTCGGCGGCGGCAGCTTCGACGTCGGCGATGGCCGCCGACTCGCCGCTGCGCACGCGGCCCCAGACGTCGAGTTCCCAGCGGGCGCTGAGCGTCAGGCCGTACGTGGTGAA
>JBEITC010000103.1:0-9896 GCA_040375075.1 Planctomycetota bacterium
CGGCGCGAACCGATGGCCCGCGCGGTCGCGCACGCGCGGCTGGATGGCACGCAGCCGGTCGAGGCGCTGGTCGATGCGGCGCTGGCGGCGCTGCGGGCGCCGTGCGCGTGGCCGCGGCTGCTGGCGTAGGCGCCACTGCCGCTGCTGTGACCTGGGGGCCGCCATCGCCGCATGGCGTGCGCGCGGCGAGGCGTCCTGCAGCCCCAGCGGTTCGTGCGGCGCCGCGGACACTTCTTCGCGCCGTGGCGTGCGCGGCACCGCGGAGTGCCGCATCGCCAGCCGCGCAGAGGGAACGACGATCCGCCAACGGAGCGCCGAAGCACACGCCGACCTTCGCCCCCCACCCGCGCCTGCCTATGCTCCCCCGCCGATGACGACGACGCGCCTGCGCCTGCTGACCGCCGGAGAGTCCCACGGCCCGTCGCTGACCGGCATCCTCGAAGGCATGCCCGCCGGCCTGCGGCTCGACGAGGCGACGATCGCGCGCGACCTCGCGCGCCGGCAGCAGGGCTTCGGCAAGGGCGGGCGCATGGCGCTCGAACAGGACCGCGCGCGCATCACCGCCGGCGTCATGAACGGCTGCACGACCGGCGGGCCGATCGCGCTGGTGATCGACAACCGCGACCACGCCAACTGGGCCGACAAGGACGTGCCGCCGATGACGGCGCCGCGCCCCGGCCACGCCGACCTGACCGGCGCGGTGAAGTTCGGCCACCGCGACCTGCGGCTGGCGCTCGAACGCGCGTCCGCGCGCGAGACGGCGATGCGCGTCGCCCTCGGCGCGTGCTGCCGCGCGCTGCTCGGCGAGTTCGGCATCACGGTCGGCGGCTACGTCACCGCGATCGGCGACGTCGCGCTCGACCTCGGCGAGCCGTCGCCCGACGCCGCCGTGTACGAAGAACGCTTCGCCGCCGCCGAGGCGAGCGACGTGCGCTGCCCGGACGCGGCGACCGCCGCGCGCATGCACGACGCGATCGCCGCGACGATCGCCGCGCGCGACACGCTGGGCGGCGTCGTCGAGGCCGCCGTGCTGCACGCGCCGCCGGGCCTCGGCAGCTTCGCGCAACTCGACCGCAAGCTCGACAGCCGCATCGCCGCCGCGGTCATGGGCCTGCCGGCGGTGAAGGGCTGCGAGCTCGGCCTCGGCTTCCGCGGCACGGCCCGACGCGGCACGCAGGCGCACGACGCCATCGCCGCCGACGGCGACGAGCTGGTGCGGCCGACCAACCGCGCCGGCGGCCTCGAAGGCGGCATCAGCAACGGCCTGCCGATCGTCGTGCGCGCGGCGCTCAAGCCGATCGCGACGACGCTGACGCCGCAGGCGACCGTCGACCTCGCCACCGGCGCTGCGGCGCCGACGAAGTACGAGCGCAGCGACTTTTGCCAGGTCCCGCGCGCCGTGCCGATCGTCGAGGCGGCGCTGGCGATCGCGCTGTGCGACGCGCTGCTGGAGAAGCTCGGCGGCGACTCGCTCGAAGAGCTCCGCCCGCGGCTGTTCGCGCTGCGCCAGATGCGGCTCAGCCATCTGCCGATGGACGGCGCGCCGTGGCGGTTCGGCTACGGCTCGTGAACTGACGATCGACCGCAAGCGCGGGCTGGCAACGGCGGATCGTGGCTTGTCGCTGGAGTAGGCTCGCCGCGCGGACGCCCGGCGTCCCGCCCCCTGCACGCTCGCCCATGCGCCAGACCCGCACGCCGCTGCCCCATTTCGTCCGCCTGTTCGCCTTCGCCGCGCTGCTCGCCCCCACCGTGGCGCAAGCGCCCTTCGATCCGCAGGACGGACCGGCATGCCGCGCCGGCGACGGCTGGATCTGCGTTGCCGAGGGCAAGGACCTGTGGCGCGTCGACGCCCAAGGCAAGGCGACGGCGCTCGGCGAAGTGAAGATCCCAGCGCCGCCGGGCGCCGCCGGCGCCGAGCCGGGGCAGCCGGCCGCGCCGTTCCTCGAGCCCTACGTCACCAGCCTCGTCGGCACGTCGAAGGGCTTCGCCGTCGCCGTGACGAACGGGTGCGCGTGGCACGGCGCGGCCGCACCGACCTTCTGCACGGACCTGCGCGACGTGCTGCTCGCCGTCGCCGACGACCGCGTGGTCGCCGCCGGCACGGCCACCGTCGACGGCGTCGACACGCTGGCGGTCGCGGCGGTCGGCGACGACGGCGCGTGGACGGTGCGACGGCTCGCCGTCACCAACGCCAAGCCGCTCGGCGTCACCAAGGTCGGACCGCGCTGGTACGTCTACACCGGCCGCAACGACGCCACGCCGGAGCGCGCCGACCTCGACGCGACGGAGATGTGGACGAGCGTCGACGGCGCGAACTGGTCGCGCTGCAAGCTGCCGCAGGACGTGCGGACGAGCCCGCTGCAGTGGAACGCCGCCTTCGCCGTCTTCGGCGGCAGCGTCGTGGCCGTGAGCGGCGAGCGCGTGCTGTGCAGCACGGCGCCGGACGCCTTCGAGGCGCGGACGCGCGCCAACCCGCTCTGCCAGACGCCGGATGGCGCGCTCTTCGTCCTCGGCGACACCCTCTACGAAGTGGCTCCGTACTACCTGCACGCGACCACGGACCAGCGCCTGTGGACGAGCCGCCGCACCGTGCACGAGCCGTTCCGTCCCGCGCCGACGGTCCGCATCGCCGGCCTGCGCGATGGCAAGCTCGTCGCGCTGCAGCGCGACGCCGCGAGCGGCGCGATCGTCGAGCGCACGATGGACGCGCTCTACGCGCCGACCGCCCTCGGCGGGCCGGTGCCGACGCCGGACGCGCTGCGGCGGATCGATCTGCCCGGGGTCGACGTCCTCGGCATGCCGCGATGGACCGGCGCCGCCATGTTCCTGGCGACCAACCTCGGCCTGCACGAGTCGGTGGACGGGGCGCAATGGCCGCTGCGGCACAACGGCTGGCCCGGTGGTTTCGGCGCGAAGGACTGCGAGACGCTCGCCTTCGGCGACCTGACGCTGGCATGGCGGCGTGGCGAACTCCGCGACCCGGCCGCCCGGCGGATCCGGCTTTGCGTCGGCCCGGACAACCCCCTCGACCTGAACAACGACTTCGCGCCGCGGTTCGGCGCGACGGACGGGCGCACGATGGCGTTCTTGTCGCCGCCGACCAAGGACACGTACGACGGCACGGGCTGGACCCTGCACGTCACGCGCGACAGCGGCTCGACCTGGACCGCGTCGCCGAGCCCGGTGCTCCGGCCGCAGGGCATCGACCACGGTCCGCTCGGCTGGTGCGTCTTCGGCGACAACCCGCAGGGCAGGAGCGACGACGTCGTGGCGCTGTCGAGTGACCTCGCGACCTGGCGCATGTCGCCGGGCGTCGAGCGCCACCCGATCCTCGACGTCATGCTGCGCGTCGGCGACCGGATCGTCGCCGTCGGCACGCCCGCCACCGCAGACAAGGGCGTCGAGGATGGCATGTCGGTCGCGGTGACCACCGACGGCGCGCAGTGGACGACGCGCACGCTGCCCGGCATCCACCACGCGAAGGCCGTGGTCGTCGGCCGGCAGATCTGGCTGCTGGCCAAGGACGCGACGCTGGCGAGCCTCGACGGCGCGAACTGGCGCCGGATGCCGGCGGAACTGCTGCCGAAGGGGACGGACGCGATCGCGCAGCAGGACGGCGCGTGGTTCGTGCGCGCCGTGACCTACGCGGAGTCCCCGCAGCAGACCATGCTCCGCACGCAGTCGCTGTGGCGCCGCCCCGCGGTCGCCGACGCCGAGATCGAGGCCGCGCCGGCGCACCCGGCACCGCTCTACCAGTGGCTGTCGCCCGGCACCGCGTACCTGCAGGCCGCGGCCGTGGCCGACGCGGCGATGACAATGGCGACGACGCACCAGGAACGGATCGACGCCGTCCGCCGGGTTGGCGAGGCCTGGCGCGCCGCCATCCCCACGGTCCCGGCGAGCGAGGCGGTCGCCGAAGCCACCGCGTGGTACCAGCGCCTGCTCGACTACCAGACCGACGACGACGCGGTCTACGACGCGGCGCTCGCGGCGACGTCGTTCCTCGACCTCAAGAGCGGCGAGGTGCGCGACTTCTTCGCCAAGCAACCCGAGAACGTCCGCAGCTACGTCAAGGCGCGCAGCGACGCGCTGATGAAGGGCACGACCGCGCCGCGGCCCGGCTTCAAGCGGACGGGCGCCTCCCCGAAGCCGCAGCAGCAACCGGCGTGGTTCGACGTCCGCGTCTGGCGCGAGGCGGCCGCCAACGGCAACGTCGGCACGATGATCGACCTGATGCGCGCCTACGCCAACGGCGCCGGCGTGCCGCGGGACGACGTGGCCTCGCTGTTCTGGGCCGCGCAGGCGAGGCGCCGCGGGTACGAAGTGCCGACGGAGTGGAACGAAGCCACCGAACAGGCGGCGATGGCGCGCGGCTCGTGCGTCGCGACGACGTTCCTCGGGCTCCGGCGCAACGATCCGAAGCAGCGCAGCTTCGACCCGGTGGCCGCGCGCGACCTGCTGCGCCGTGCGGCCGAGGCCGGCTCCACGCTCGCCATGATCGAGGCGGCGGTGACGCTGGTCGACGGTTCGACCGCCGACATGGCCGCCGGCGCGGCCTTCGCGCAGCGCGCGGCCGACGCCGGCAACGTCGCCGCCGTCCGCTGGCTCGGCGTGCTGCACGAATGGGGCGCGGGCGTCCCCCGCAGCCTGCCGCAGGCCGTCGCCCACTACCGCCGCGCCGCCGAGCTCGGCGAGACGACGGCGATGTGGCTGCTGGGCGAACTCGAGTACTTCGGCATCGGCACGCCGGTCGACCAGCAATCGGGGATGCGCTGGCTGGAGCAGTCGACGCAGCGCGGCAGCCCGGACGGCAAACGCCTCGTCGAGTCCCTGCGCGAGTCGACGTCCCCCTTCACGCGCCGGCCGATGCAGCGGGACTCCCGCGAGCGGAAGCCCGCGCAGTTCGACCTCGCCGCGCGGCGCGCGCAGGCCGACGCCGGCGACGCCGCCGCGTGCCACGACATGGCGCAGGCGCATGGCCTGGGCCTCGGCGTCGACAAGAACGCCCGCTGGGAGCAGTACTGGCGTGCCCGCGTCGTCGAGGCCGGCGGCGATCCGGACGCCAGCATCAAGGAGTGGAGCGAGCGCGGGTCGCTGCACGCGGCGCTGCGGGACGCCGAACTGGTCGGCTTCGCCTTCGACAGGGACGACAAGCGGCTCGCCGCGCTGCAGAAGGTCGCCAGCGTCAACCTGCAGGCCGCGCACGAGGTGGCGATGCTGACGCTCGACCGCGCCGGCAACGACGCGCGCGCCGAAGCGAAGCGCCGGGCGGCCATCGCGGCGCTGGTCGCCAACGCGGCTGCCGGGCACTACGGCAGCCTCGTCGCAGTCGGCCGCCGACAGCTCGACGGCGATGGCGTGCCGAAGGACGTCGCGGCGGCGCTCGCCAACTTCCGCCGCGCGGCGGAGCTCGGCAGCCGCGAGGGCGCGTGGTTGGCGGCGCACGTCGGCGTCGCGCAGGACGCCGATCCCGGCGAGAGCCTGCGCCTCTACCTGCAGGCCGCCGGCATGGAGTCGGCCGCGCCGCCGCCCGCTGGCGCCTCGGAGCAGGCCGTCTGGTCGCACCGCGACGGCGAGTACCAGCGATTGCTCGCCGCTGCGCGGTCCGGCGACGTCGCGGCGCTGGACGCGGCCGCGGCGCTGCTGTGCCAGCCGCCGCAGGGCGTCGGCCTGCTCGACCTGCTCACCGCCGCGGCGTTCGTCTGGGTCGCCGACGACATGTTCGCGGCCGAACCGGCGCTCGGCGGCGCGCGGTCGTTCGTCCGCCGGGCGACGGCGCAGCTGAGCCCGCAGGAGCAGGTGCGCGTGCTGCAGATCGCGCGCGACACCGCGCGCCGGATCGCGCAGCAGCGCGCGCGGGAGCTCGGTCGCGACGAGCACGCCGAGCGCGTCGTCGCGAGCGCGCCGGAGCGCAGCAAGCTGAAGCAGGTCCTGCAGGGTCTGCTCGACGGCGCCGGCGAAGGCGCGCTGGCCGGCTGGGACTACCGCATCGCCGAGGCGCTGCCGAACCTCGACTTCGAGCGCCTCGTCATCGAAGCCGAGAAGC
This sequence comes from Planctomycetota bacterium, assembly GCA_040375075.1. Classification (GTDB taxonomy): domain Bacteria; phylum Planctomycetota; class UBA1135; order UBA1135; family UBA2386; genus UBA2386. Next base: position 6,047 of record JBEITC010000103.1, read on the forward strand.
ACCCGGGCAGGCGCGGCGAGGAGCTGCTGCACGCCATGGCCGGCGTCGCGATCGGCGACCGCGCGGCCTACGAGCGCGCCATCGCGAAGAAGCCGGTGCGCGACGGCTCGATGGTCGCCCTGCTGGAGGAAGCGCAGCAGGAGACCGGCGTGAAGCGGCAGCTGCGCGAGGCCGAGGTCATCCGACGCTGGTACGGCCTCGGCTGCGAGGCCGATCCCGTCGAAGCGCTGGCGTGGCTGATGCACGCCGAGGTCGGTCCCAAGTGGCACGGCCTGCTGTGGATCCCCGAAGGCTTCACGACGGAGCAGTGGCGGCAGGTCGAAGCCCGGCTGCGCGCGCTGCAGGCCCGCGAGTGATCGGCGCGGCGGGCAGCGCGGCGTCCCGCCGGCCGGCCCGTCATGCGCCGTCGCCGGCCCGCCACCCGCCGCTGCCCCGCCGATTCGCCCCATGGCGGCTACGGGGCGACCGCCTACTGTGCCGATGCCACGGCAGGTTCCCCGACCTGCGAGACCCCACATGGCCAACCTCCGCGCCCGCGCCCTCGTCGCCCTGTTCGCCGCCGCCCCGCTCGCCGCGCAGTGGGACATCCGCTACCCGGACCTGCAGACGCGCACGTACGAGGAAGCGCTCGCGCGCTACAAGGTCTGTCTCGCGCGCAGCGCGTTCACGTGGCACTTCGAGGCCCGCGAGACGCTCGGCGCCACGCGCACGCCCGAAGCGCTGACGCTGCTGGTCGGCGACTACAAGACGGTCAAGGAGGACGCGGAGCAGATCCGCTACCTGATCGCCGACTGCTTCGCGCGCTTCTACGCGAAGGCCGAGAACCTGCCGCCGATGCTCGCGCTGCGCGACGCCAACAAGGGGCCAGGCGACGTCTGGCTCTGGTACCAGACGCTGCGCATGGAAGCGGACCTGGGCGGCGAGGCGGCGGTCATGACGATCGCCCAGGCCGACAAGAACGCGCTGCTGCGCGCCGCCGCGATCGCTGCGCTCGGCGACTCGCGCAACGGTGCGCTCAAGGAGGCGATCGTGCCGAACTGCGCCGCCTTCCCGAAGAAGGAGAGCGAGCGCATGGCGCTGCTCGGCGCGATGAGCGGCGCGCTGCTGGCCAACAAGTCGCGCGTCAACGACGAGGGCTACCGCGCCGCGCTGACCGCCTACATCGGCCTGCTCGGCCCGGACGTCAAGCTGTCGCACGTCGGCAAGGTGCAGATGGCCCGCCACCTGCAGATCATCCTGAAGTCGCCAGCGCCGTACGTCGACCCGCAGTCGTGGCTCGACATCCTCGCGCGCGGCGAGCTCAAGACGGCGGCCAAGCAGACGACGACGGCGACGCCGCGCTTCTTCGGCCTCGAGACCGACGGCGAGCGCATGGTCTACGTCGTCGACATGTCGGACTCGATGCTGCTGCCGATCGAGCCGTCGGCCAAGCCCAAGGGGCCGATCACCGGACCCAAGGAGAAGAAGAAGAAGGGCGCGCTGCTCGACGAGAGCGACCTGCCGTGGCACCAGATCAACACGCGATGGGACCTGGCCCGCGAGAACCTGCGCATCTCGCTGTCGCGCCTGACGCCGGACAAGGAGTTCTGCGTCGTCTGGTTCGGCAAGCAGGCCGGCACGCTCGACGCCTGCAAGGGCCTGATCAAGGCGACGCGCGGCAACATCGAGAAGGTGATGGCCGAGCTCGACGGCATCAAGGCGATCATGCAGCCCGAAGAGGGCAAGCCGATGCCGCCGACCGGTCGCCTGCGCGGCGACACCAACCTGCACGGCGGCCTGCGGCTGGCCTTCGCGCTGCACAGCAAGGGCTTCGCCGGCGCCAATGCCTACGTCGATCCGCAGGCGCTGGCCGAGGGCTGCGACACGATCCTCCTGCTGTCGGACGGCGATCCGTCGGTCGACGACTTCCTCGAGGTCGACAAGAACTACGGGGAGCGCGCGACGGTGCAGAGCTTCGAGCGCGGCGAGGCGTCCGCTGGCACGCCGCAGGTGTGGTCGTCGGGCCCGTTCATCTCGGGCGGCCTCGCGCACTGCCCGTACATCGTCGCCGACGTGCGGCGCATGAACGCCTTCCGCCGCGTGCGCATGCACTGCGTCGGCCTCGGCGAAGCCAACATGACGCTGACCAAGGCCCTCGCCGAGCTCGGCCAGGGCGAGTCGATGCAGGTCGGCAAGGCCCGGTGACGCCGGTCGGTCCGCGCGCGCCGCTGCAGCGCAGCTGACGGCGGACCAGAAGCGTCGGGGAGGAAACGGCCGGCAGGCAGGGCGCGACCCGCCTTTTCGCCCCGCCGCCGCGAGCTATCCTTGCGGGGCCCGCCACGGCCTGCCCGCACCACCCTCATGCACCTGTTCCATCGCCTCGCTGCCGCCGTCCTCGGCGGCGCCCTGTTGACCGCCGCTTCGACGGCCCAGAGCAGCGTCAACATCCCCGCCAGCGCCGACAACACGCTCTACGAGACGATCTTCGGCGACGCGTCGAACGGCGCCGGCAGCGGCCTGTTCGTCGGCTCGAACTCGTTCGGCTCGATCCGCCGCGCGCTGCTCAAGTTCAACGTCGGCGCGGTGGTCCCTGCCGGCTCGCGCATCCTGACCGCGCGCCTGACGATGACCGTCACGCAGACGACCGTCGCGCTGCCGATGCCGCTCAACGGCCATCGCGTCACGTCGTCGTGGGGCGAGGGCACGAGCCTCGCCACCGGCGGCCAGGGCGGCGGCGCCCCGGCTTCGGTCGGCGACGCGACGTGGCTGCACCGCTTCTGGAACACGCAGAACTGGGCCACGCCGGGCGGCGACTTCGTCGCGACGCCGTCGTGGACCGCGAGCATGCCGATCTCCGGTTCGTTCACGTCGGCGCTGTCGCGCCAGGCGGCGACGGACGTGCAGTCGTGGCTCGACAATCCGTCCGGCAACTTCGGTTGGCTGCTGCGCATGCCCAGCGAGACGCTCGCGTCGACGGCGCACCGGCTCAACTCGCGCGAGGCCACCAGCAACAAGCCGACGCTCGTCGTCACCTACCTCGCGCCGGGCCAGCTCGGCAGCTACGGCACGGGCTGCCCGACCGGCGGCAACAACACCGCGACGGCGGCATACAGCGGCTCGTCGGCGGGCGGCTCGACGCTGACGATCAACAAGACCAACACGATCGCCAACAGCATCGGCGCCGACTACTTCACGCTGTCGCTCGACCCGGTCGGCGTGACGCTCGCGCCGAGCTGCAACGTCTACCTGCCGATCGCCGAGGTGCTCTCGGGCGGCGCGTTCCTGACCAACGGCACGGGCGCTGGCAGCACGACGCTCGTGGTGCCGGCTGGCTTCCCTGGCTACCTGATCAACTGCCAGGCGGCAGTGCTCGCCAACAACGCGCTCGGCTTCGTGCTGACGAACTCGGCGCTCTGCGTCACGCAGTGACGCCCGCGCGGGAGCGCCGCGGCGCTCCTGCTGTACGAGCCCTGCGGCGGCTCCCTGCGCCGGCTCCCTGCGGCGGCGCACCTGCGTTGCGCATCTGGCGCGATCGCTCCGCGGCACGATGCGCCGTGCGCCCTGCGCGGATGCGTCCACGCGGCGCTCCTGCGCCGAGCGCCGTGCGCAGCCCCGCCACCGCGTCGCTGGCCCGACGCAACGAAGGCCGCCGCGGCTCGCTACGACGATCGCCGGCTGGCCGCGACGCGCGGCGGACCGCCACGTCCCGACGCGAACACGACGCCGCTCACGGCATGCCGACGACCAGCTGCGCCGGCTCCGGCTCGAAGCGCCGGACCGGCAGCGGCGCGAGGCCAGCGCCCAAGCGCACGTCGAAGCGCGCGTCGGCCTGCCACGGCACCGCGGCGTAGCCCTCGCCGTCGGCGCGCAC
>JBEITC010000422.1:0-3675 GCA_040375075.1 Planctomycetota bacterium
ACCTTGGCCTCGTCGGGCAGCAGCTCGACGAACGGCGTGAACGCCGGCACCAGCAGGTCGCGTCGCACTTCCAGGCACAGCGTCGCCTCCGGTCGCTGCACGGCGAAGTGGTGCGCCAGCGTCGCCGGATGCAGCGGGTAGGTGGCGTTCTCCTGCACGTCGAAGCCGGCGAGCTGGAACTCGCTGCGCGCGCGCGCCGCCATCGGCCGGCTCGCCAGCTCGACGCCGTCGGGATCGCGCGTGATCAGGTCGATGCCCGGCCGCATCGGCCAGCTGCCGATCCGGTCGGCGGCGTAGGCGGCGCGCAGCCGCTCGCCGATGCGCTCGTCGACGGCGACGTCGATGCTGCGCGGCGCGTAGGTGTGCACGAAGACGGCCACGCCGCCCGCGCCGACGGTCACCGCGAAGGCGCGCTCGACGACCGCGCGGTAGGCGAAGTAGCGGTCGAGCAGCAGCCGGCGGTCGCCTTCGTCCTGCACCCATGGCTGCAGCCCGGGCGTCATCTCGCCCGGCTTGCTCGCCGCCGGCACGGCATCGCGATCGACCTTGCGATTGCAGTCGACGAACGTGCGCGGCAGCAAGCACCGGACGACGCAGACGGCGCGCTCGGGCTGGGCATCGACGAGGCGACGCGCGGCGGCGAGGGCCAGCTCGGTCGAGCCGACGTCGGTGTTGACGAAGAAGAAGTCGCGCAGGCTGTCGTCGTAGCCGCCGCGCAGCTCGCCGCGCAGGCCGTCGAAGTGCGCGGCGCGCGTCGCTCCGTGGGCGCACTCGAACAGCACGTCAGGCGCGGCGTCCGGCGCGGCGTCGACACCGCGCACGATGACGACGTCACACACGCCGGCAACGCTCGCCGGCAAAGCCTTGTCCGGCACGCCCATGGCGGCCCTTTATCGGCGCGAACGACGCGGCGGCAAGAGGGACTTCCCCCCAGGCACGGATGCCTACTTCGGCTGCACGACGATCCAGTCGTCAACGGCCTCGAGCACGACGTCCGCGGAGCTGCCGCCGTCCCACCCGAGGCCGAGACGGACCGACACGCCTTCGACCGGCACGAACGGCAGCTCGATGCGTCCGTCGGCGTCGGTGCGCAGGTCGCTCCACTGACGGTTGCTGAAGTGCCGCAGCTGTTGCAGCGCCGACTGCAGCGGATCGCTGGTGCCGCGCGTCGAGGAGCCGCGCGAGACCACCACGGCGCCGGCGATCGGCACGCCGTCGAGGCCCTTGAGCTGCAGGCGCATGCGCGGCTGCTCGCGCATCGTCAGCGCCGCGTCGACGCGACCGGCCGTCCAGTCGAACAGCTCGGCGCAGTAGCCGTCGACGGACACGGCGATGACCACCCACTTGCCGGGCGCGAGCCGCAGCTGCGCCTCGCCCTTGCTGTCGAGTGGCACGCGCACCGAGCTGTCGCGCACGAACACGCCCTGCTGGCCCGCCGGGACCAGGTAGCCGACGAGCCCGCGCGCCGGGCCGCCGCGCGCGTCGGCGAGCCGCAGCGTCACGTCGGCGTAGCCCGGTTCCTTGGTCGGCGCGACGGCGTCTGGCGCGACTTCGGGCGGCAGTTCGCGCCCGCGCATCGTCGGGAACATCGGCGCCGGCCCCGAGCCTTCGACCGGCACGACGCTGAGCCGCAGCGCATGCACCTCGGCGGGGACGTCGTCGAACGCGAACGTGCCATCGGCCGCGACGGTGGCGCGGTAGCCGCGCGAATCGTGGCGGTAGCTGCCGCGGTCGAGGAACAGCTTGCAGACCGCCGCAAGGTGCACCTCGGCGCCAGGCGCCACCTTGCCGAGCGCGCCGACCAGCGGCGGCGTCGGGCGCAGCGTGAACGCCAAGATCCCCGTCGGCGGCGGCGGCGCCTTGCGGTCGTCGGCGAAGAAGTCGCCCGACGCCACGCCACCGGCGACCGACGGCCGACCGGGCGCGCCGACGAACAGCAGCAGGTCACCGTGCTTCTGGTCCTGCATCGGGTCGGCGGCGTACGGCGCCTCGATGGCCAGCGTGCCATCGGCGCCGGTCGCGCCGAGCGCGCGCCAGCGGTCCTCGACGACCGTGCCGAGCCCGTCGATGCCCCAGGACTGCCGGCGCGCGACGCGGTGCCGCACCGTGGCGCCGGCGATCGGCGCGCCCTTCTCGTCCTGGGCCAGCACGCGCAGCGCGCGCGGCGGCGGCAGTTGGATCTCGTCGCCGCGCGGCGACGCCCACCAGAGCGGCGCGCCGTCGGCCGTGCGCACTTCGATCCACCAGCTCGGTCCGGGTGGGATCGACAGCGCGCCGTCGGCGCCGGGCGTGAGTTCGTCCTCCGGTCCGGGCAGCGACGTGACGAGGCAGAAGCGCAGCGGCCCGCGATGCGCCCAAGCCTCGGCGCCGGCGACGCGCACGACGCGCGTCACGCCCTGATCGACGGCGCGCAGCGTCTGCACGCCGCCGGCGGCGAGCCACACCGACGGCTGGCTGAAGGCCGCGCGCCCTTCGGCGTCCGGCGTGCCGACCGCCCACGCGACGTAGCACAGGCCCGGCAGCAGCTTGCACTGCGCGCGACCGCGGTTGTCCGCCTGCACGCGCTGCACGTCGGTCGGCCCGCCGGCGCCGACGAGGTGCGGCATGTGGCCGGCGAAGGTCACCGTCGCATTGGCGAGCGGCTTGCCGTCGGCCGCGTCGACGCGCACGAACGTCGCGCGCCGTTCGACCGCGGCCGCCGCGTCGCCCTGCGCCGGCGCGGCGATGGCCAGCGCACACGCGAGGACGAGGCAGGTCGGAAGGCGCAGCATGCCGGCAGTATGCCGCACGCCGCCGGGCGTGCTACCGCTTGGGCTCGAGCACGCGGCCGAGGAACAGGATCGCGCCGGACTTCGTGTCGCGGACCAGGAACAGGAACGGCCGATCGGCGCGGAACTCGGGGACGAAGGGGCGCACGGCGGGCATCGCCATGCCCGTCGGCGCCATGATCACGGCCGTCGCGGCGACGGCGCGCGTGCCCTCCTCGTCGACCTCGACGAGCGCCTCGTGCAGGACCTGATCGACGAACAGCCGGCGCGCCGGATCCGTCGAAGACGTCATGCCGCCGAAGTCGGCGCCATCGCCGTGCGCCGGATCGCGGAAGGCAAGGCGCAGGCCGAGCGCTTGCAGCGCCGTCGCGAGCCGGAGTTGCTTGCGCACGGACAAGCGCGGCATGGCGACGTCGACGTCGCGCGCCTCGGCGCGGCCGAGCCAGTCGGCGAGGCGCTCGGGCGTCAGCGATCGCTCCAACGCCGCCAGCCCGTCGACCGATCGCGGCGCGAGCACGACCATCGCGAGATCGCCGCCCTTGTACGGCAGCTCGACGAACGTCGCCCCGTCGAGGCCGGGGTAGCGGGCCGGCCCGTCGCCCGACAGCGGCACGATCGCCGGCGTCGCGAACCATGCGCCGTCGCCGTTGATCGCGCCGTAACGGGCGTCGCGACGGCCGAAGTCGTGCATCATCGGCACGCGCACCATCGAGCCGTCAGCGCGGGTGAACTCCGCGTCGCGCGTGTGGGCGACGTCGAACGGCGACTGCCACGCGCCGGTGAAGGCGACGGCGTTGGCGAGGACCATCGGCGTGGACGCCTGGATGACGCCCTCGCCGAGCAGTTCGCGGATGCGATCCTGCGTGTTGGCCGCGATCCAGGCGTTGATCGCGCCGCGCACGCCGTC
>JBEITC010000288.1:0-5268 GCA_040375075.1 Planctomycetota bacterium
CCCGGCCAGCGGCCGGGCGGCGGCTACGGCGGCGGCCAAGGCGGCGGCGCGCAGCGGCCGGCGGCGGCGATGCCGCGCGAGTTCGGACCGAAGCAGGACGCGGTCGCGAACAACCCGTTCGCGGCGCTGTTGGCGAAGGGCAAGCTGAAGGGGAGCTGAGCGCGAGGGGCGGCGGCGTGCGGCGCATCGGTTGCGGCGCGCCGCAGCGTGCGGTGGCGGGGCGCGGGATTCCGTCACGAGGCTGTGCGGCCGGGGTTCGGAGAACGCGCGCCGGTGGCGGGTTGTTGCCGCGCGCACTCGCACTTCCCCATGACGCACTTCGTCGCTCGCTTCGTTCCTGCGTTGGTTGCCGTGGTTGTTGGCGCGCTGGAGGTGGCGGCGCAGACGCCGCCGGCGCGGTACTTGGCGCCACTGACCTACGACTCGACGCGCAATCGTGCCGTGCTCTTCGGCGGGATCAGCCCCACGACGTGGTTGGCCGACACGTGGGAATGGAATGGAACGCTCTGGACGCAGCGCACGACGAGCACGCAGCCACCTGAACGTGGCGCTTCAGCGTTGGCGTTCGACTCCTCGCGCAGCGTCTGCGTGCTGTTCGGCGGTGCCAACCCTAGTGGCTTACTGAGCGACACATGGGAATGGAACGGCGTTCAGTGGACCCAGCGGGCGTCCGCAACGTCGCCCGGCCCGCGGCAGCACCACATCCTCTGCTACGACCCGATCCGACAGCGAACGGTGATGTTCGGAGGCACGACTGCGACCTCCGAGTTCATCGACGAGACCTGGGAATGGGATGGCACGAACTGGACTCAGTTCACCCCTGCGGTCCGGCCGACGATCCGTCGCCACGCGTCGATGACCTTCGACCCGATCCGCAACCGGATCGTCATGTTCGGCGGCTACACGTCATTCGTCGAACTCAACGACACCTGGGAGTGGGATGGCGCGCAGTGGACTCGTCGCTTTCCAACGACGAGCCCGCCCATTCGCAGCAACGCCGCATTCGCTTGGCAGGAGCATCGCGGCCGGGCCCTTCTCTTCGGCGGCTACTACGGCGGCAGCCTTGGTGATGCCTGGGAGTGGGACGGACAGAACTGGACGCCGTTCCTCGCAGGTGGAGCGCCAAGCGCTCGGCACTGGGTCGCGCCATCCATGACCTATGACCCGGTGCGGGATGAGTGCGTGCTGTTCAGCGGCATGCAGGGCAATACGCCCGTCGGCGACACATGGACGTGCAACGGCACGAGCTGGAGTCGCAAGATCGACTTCATTACGTCACCTGTCAATGGCCACCACTACGCGCTGACGCCGCCGATGACGTGGCAGCAGGCGGAAGCGCTAGCGGTCAGCTACGGCGGGCATCTGGCAACGGTGCGGAATGCCGCGGAACAGTCTTGGCTCCAGTCGACATTCACCCAACCGTCCACTTGGATCGGCGCCAACGACCTTGCGGTCGAAGGTCAGTGGGTGTGGGCAAGCGGAGAGTCATTTAGCTTTACAAACTGGAATGCGGGCGAGCCGAACAATCTGTTCGGCGTCGAGCACGTGGCCGCTATCGAACAAGTCAACAATGGCCGCTGGAACGACGGCCCCCCTTCGCAAGCGACCCCCGGCATCATCGAACTCCCCGGCGGCCCCACCGCCCCCTTCACCGCCACCGCCCTCACCACCTCCGCACCGCCGCCGCCCCTCGCCGCCACCGCGCTCGCCCCGCTCCCGGCCGGCGGCGCCGTGCTCTTCGGCGGCCAGACCAGCACCGGCCCGCAGTTCGGCACCTACGAGCTGCAAGGCACGGCGTGGACCAAACGCTTCTCGCTGCTCAACCCGATGGTGCGCACCAACCACGCGCTCGCGCTCGACACCGCGCGCCAGGACGTGCTGCTGTTCGGCGGCCGCAACCCGCTCGGCGTCGCGCTCAACGACACGTGGACGTGGGCCAACGACCAGTGGAGCTACCGCCAGCCGGCGAATGCCCCGTCGCCGCGCTCCGGCCACCGCCTCGCGTACGACCCGACGACGCAGACCATCGAGCTCTTCGGCGGCGTCGACGCCGCCGGCGTCGACCTCGGCGACCACTGGCAGTGGAACGGCACGGCCTGGACGCAGCGCACGCCGGCGATGTTGCCGCCAGCGCGCCGCGAGCACGGCCTCGCCTTCGACGCGCGCCGCCAGCGCCTCGTGCTGCACGGCGGCGCCAGCGGCGCTGCGGTGCGCGACGACGTGTGGGAATGGAACGGCACGACCTGGACCCAGGTGACGCCGCAAGCGCCCAGCTCATTCCCGTGGGCCCCGACCGCGCGCGCCGGCCACGCCTTCGCCTACGACCCGCGCGCCGAGCGCGTGCTGCTGCACGGTGGCGCCGACGCCGCCGGCGGTTGCACGGCCGACGCCTGGACCTGGGATGGCAGCGCGTGGACGCGCCTCTCCACCACAGGCCCCGCGCCGTCGGCGCGGCGCGGCAGCACGGCCTTCTTCGACCCCGCCGCCAACGAGCTGCGCCTGTTCGCCGGCGCCTGCGGCGCCAACTTCGCCAACGACCTGTGGCGGCTCGACCTGCCAGTCTTCGCGTCGTCGGAGACCTACGGCCAGGGCTGCGTCGGCACGCTCGGCATGCCGACGATGGCGATCGAAGCGCCGTCGCGCCCGCTGGTCGGCACCACGCTCAACCTGCGCTTTGTCGGCGTGCCCGGCCAGTTCATCCCGGCGATCGGCGCGTACGGCGAGCAGCGCGACACCTACGTCGGCATCCCGCTCCCGCTCGACCTCACCGTCGTCGGCCTGCCCGGCTGCACGCTGTGGACGTCGGCCGAGGACACCTTCGTGCTGCCAGCGCCCAACGGCACCGGATCGGTGGTGTGGGCCGTCGCCATCCCCAACGACCCGCTGTTGCTCGGCACGAGCTCGTTCTTCCAAGGCCTGTGCTTCGAACTGCCCGGCTACCCACGCTGGGCCTCGATGAGCAACGCCGTCGGCGTGCGCATCGGCAACCAGTAGCGGGGCGGGCGCGCGCCCGCCGCCCCGCCCGCAAGCCCGCGTCCGCACCACGGCTGCGCCCATGCCGTTGCGACCGCGCTGCGGATGGCGCCGGAGCACACGATGGCACGCGGCCCGCGCCCCCACACCGTTTGCGCGCCAGCGGAATCGCCAAGACCACAGCCCCGTGGGCGATTCCCCGCGTTGCGCCATTCCGCGCACCGCATAGCTTGCCCACGGGTGCAACGCTCCGCGACGCGGAGCGCGCCCGCTCGCCCCTCGCCCCGCGCTCTCCCCCATGCGCCACGCCCTCGCCCGCGTCGTCCCCGCCCTGCTCGCCTTCGCCGCGCTCGCGCAAGCACAGCAACTGCTGCTGCCCGCCGACATGGCGCAGCTTGCCCCCGGCACCGCGACGGCGACGTGGCGATCGACGGCGTTCCGCTTCCAGATGATGTACGACAACAGCCTGTTCACCAGCCGCGGCGTGAACGGGCCGATCACGATCAGCCGGCTGCGCTTTCGCGCCGAGGACGGCGAAGCGAACCTCGGCGGGCAGGTGTACAGCAACGTCGACGTGCGCCTGGGCGCGTCGCCGACTTCGGCGGCGACGGTGCGCTCGGTGACGGCATCGGCCGTCTCCAACTTCACGATCCTGCTGCAGACGACGAGCCTCGTCACCAGCGAGTTCGCTTCCGGAACGACCGATCAGCAGCGCTGCTTCACCCTCGTCGGCACCAGCGGCGCCAACCTCGGCGTGAGCCGCGTCATCAGCGGCAACACGACATCGACGATCACCGTCAGCGCGACGTTCCCGACCGCGCCGGCGAATGGCGACACGTTCGACGTCGTCCGCGCGCCGATCACCTACACGAACATGGCCCAGGCGTGGTCCGCCAACATCGCGGGCGCCGTGGGCTCCTCGCAGTCGGTCGCGACCGTCGCGGTCGCGCCGGCCGCCGGCACGGTCCCCAACGACTACGTCATCGACCTCGCGCTGACGACGGGCGCGTTCACCTACGACCCGACGACGATGGGCAACCTCGTCGTCGAGATCACGTCGCCGACGGCCCCCGCGCCCTCGGCGTCGTCGATCGTGCCGTTCGCGACCTCGGCGTTCGCAGCGAACAAGGCGCGCCGGCTCGCGCAGGCCAACACGACGTCGGCGACCGGCTTGCTGTCGGACTTCGCGTCGGTCGTGCTGCTCGACTTCGCCGGCCCCGGCGGCGCTGCCGACGCGACGCTGCCCGCGAGCGTGACGTCGCTCGGTGCGGGCTGCGGCGCGCAGTCCCCCAACGTCGCGCAGTACTTCGGATTCGAGGACTTCGATCTGCGCGGGCCCAACAAGAGCCTGCGTTTGTCGCCCGACAACGCCGCGGCGCCGACGCGCTACACGGTCACCGCCGGCACGACCGCGGTCGACCTGAGCAAGGCCACCGGCGTGGCGGTGACGAGCGACGAAGGCATCACCAGCGCGACGCTGGCGACGGCGGGCTGGAGCGGGCCGTTCCGGTTCCCCGGCGGCTCGACCCCGACGCTCGCAGCCTGCGCCAACGGCTACGTCTGGCTCGCCGCCAACACGACGGCGGACTTCTCGCCGACGGTCGCCGAGTGGCTCGGCGGCGGCGCGACGCCGTTGCCAGCGCGCATGGCGCCGTTCTGGCACGACTTCCACGCCGGCCGCAACCTCGCGACCAACCCCGCGTCCGGCATGTACGTCGCCACCGACACCAGCGGCGGCCCCGGCAACGCCGTGACCTACGTGACGTGGCGCGAGGTCGGCGAGTTCAACACCGTGAGCGCGACCGGCGGCCACGCGGTCAACACGCTGCAGGCGGTGTTCCTCGAGGCGACGCAGGAAGTCGAGTTCCGCTACGGCGCGATGAGCGGCTGCCGCTGGGGCACCGGCATCACCGGCTTCAGCCGCGGCAGCGTCGGCGGCGCCGACGTCGCCGACAGCGGCTCGCGCGACCTGCGTGGCGGAGCGGCGCGCAGCTCGCGGCGATGGCAGCGCACGGACGATCGCGGGCGGCGACAGGTTTGCGGGCGCCGCCGTGTGACGTGCCTGCTTGCGCGGTCGAGCGCTGCGCGCAGAGACGACCGCCGAGGGCGACGATCATGCTTTCGCTTGCTACAGCTACACCGTGACGATCCACTGGTTTCCCGGCCACATGGCCACCGCGCGCCGCGAGGCGATCGAGACGCTGCGCAAGACCGACGTCGTCATCGAGGTCCTCGACGCCCGCGTCCCCCTCTCGAGCCGCAACCCGATGCTCGAAGAGCTGCGGCGCGAGAACC
>JBEITC010000510.1:0-2786 GCA_040375075.1 Planctomycetota bacterium
CGGCGGCGTGTTCGCACATCGCCAGCACCGCAGCCGCGCCCGCGGGCGCCAACGCCGGCGGCAACGCAGCACCGCGCGCGGCGGCGTGGAAGGCCGCGATCGCGCCGCGCATGCCGCGCAGGTACGGATCGTCGGGGAAACGCAGCTTGAACAACGCCAGCGCGTAGCCGAGCACGCTGCCGAGCGCGCGGCCGGCGAGGTGCACGCTGCCCGCGGCGAGCGACAGGCCAGCGTCGAGGAAGTCGAGCCAGCGCGACTTGCGCCGCAGCCAGCACGCGCCGCGCTGCAGGTCGATCAACGCAGCGCCATCGCTGCCGATCGCCTGCACCGTCGTCTCCAGCATCGGCTGGCCGAACGCCATGCGCACGCTGGCGGTGCCGCGTTCGCAGTCGAGGTGCAGCAGCCACTCGCCGACGAAGTCGACGCCGTTGGGCAGCTTGGTGCGCGCGCCCGCGATCGCGCGCACCGAGCGCGCGGCGCCGAGCAGCGCGAAGACGACGGCGAACAGGTGCACGCCCTGCTCCAGCAGGATGTTCGCCTCCGTCTGGAACATGAAGTGCCCGACGTCGCCGGTCTGCAGCTGGCGCAGCGGCACGTGGTGCTGGATCGCGACGTGGTCGAGCCGGCCGAGCTTGCCCGCGGCGAGGTGCGCCTGCAGCTGCGCGATCGCCGGATGCGCCGTCTGGTTGTGGTTGACGGCGAGCACGCGGCCGGCGGCGGCGGCGGCGCGTTGGAGTGGCGCCACGTCGACCGAGCGCAGCACCAACGGCTTCTCGACCAGCACGTGCCAGCCGGCGGCGAGCGCTTGCAGTGCGAGGTCCGCGTGCAGGTGCGGCGGCGTCAGCACGTGCACCGCGTCGACTGTGCCGAGGGCCTGCAGTTCGCCGAGCGACGCGCACGCGTGCGCGATGCCGTGCTTTCTGGCGAAGGCCTGCGCGCGGCCGGGTGCGGCATCGCAGACGGCGACCAGCTCGACCGTCGGCAGCGACCGCAGCGCCTGCACGTGCGCGTCGGCGATGAAGCCAGCGCCGATCAGCGCAACGCGCGTCGGGCGGTTCGTCGGGACGGTGTGGCTGGCGGCGGGTTGCACGGTGCGGGTGGCGAGGTGGACGGCGGTGTGGGTGATGGTGCGTGCGACGGGGATCCGACGGCGGCGACGCGTGGGTTCGTGTGGGCGTGCGGTGAAGGGTTGCGGAACGGCGGAACCGTCGGCGCGGCGACTCGTCGGCGTGCGGTTGGTCGGATGCTGGGCGAAGGTCCGCGCGGGCGCAACCATCGGCCCGGACCGGCACGACCGGAGTCGTTGCCGGACCGGCCGTTGCGTCGGCGCAGGCGGGGCGATCATCGGCGCGGACGGGGTGCGGACTGGGAGGAGCTTTGCGCGGCGCGCCGGCGGGATGCGGGACGGACGTGGATCGGGATGGGACGGCGGCGTGGGGTGTGGTGTGGTGCGGTGCGACCGTCGGTGGCGGACCGGGGGCAAGGGCGCGATGGGATGGGAGCGAGGGTGGCGGGGTCCCGGCGGCGGTGGGACGCGCTGGGGGCTGCGGGCTGGGCGCTGGGTGGCGAGGCCATGCGCGCGAACCACGACGGCAGTGGCTGCTGCGAGGTGGCGGCCAGCGCCGCAGCACGAACCAACTGCCGTGCGCAACTCGCTGACGCAGGCAGCGCCCCACCACCCGACCGTCGGACCGTCGCACCCACGGCGCGCGGTCCATGGCGCGTGGTCCATGGCGCGCGGCATGCGCGTCGCGTCGCGCGCTGCGTTGAGCAGCGTGGGGCGCGGTCGAGCGTCCCCATCGAAGGCGGGCTCACCGCGAGCCCGCTCCGCCTGCCCGCAGCACTTCGATCTGCCGCGCGGCACGCCGCCGGCCGCACGTTCCGGCACACCATCCCGCCGCGCGCTTTCCCCCAACCCACCCGCGCGCTACCGTGCTCGCCGTCGGGCTGTAGCGCAGTTTGGTAGCGCGACTGGTTTGGGACCAGTAGGTCGCAGGTTCAAATCCTGCCAGCCCGACCAGTTTGGCGTGCGGCAGCGAAGCGACCGCGTCATTCGCAACCCGCGAGCCCGCCGAACACCTCAGCGCGCAACCTCGCGGTCAGCTCCGGCCACGGCAGCTTGAGATCGAGCGTCGTCACCACGACGTCGTGATCGCCCAGCTTCGTGGCGACACGCACGGCCTCCCCGACCCGCGGGTAGACCAGCCGCCCGCTGACCGGCTTGCCGCGACGATGCTCCGCGGCGAGGTAGCAGAACAACTGCTGCAGATGCGCCGAACGCAGCGCCGGCGCGGCCCCATGCGGACCCGCGACGAGCATCTTGTCGGTGTACTTGCACTCGATGACGCGCGCCGCCGACGGCGACCGCAGCACCGCGTCCGGGATCAGCTTCGGCACCATGGCTTCGCGCCCCGCCAACCCGCTCCACTCGTAGTGGGCCCGACCGACCTTCGTGCCTGCCGGCTTGTTGTGCTGCGCGAAGCGATAGATGAAGCGCTCGAAGATCCGACGCATCAGCACCGGATCCTGCAGCAGGCGGATGCCAAGGTCCCCGCTGCCTTCCCCATCGGGCTCGGCGTGCTCGGCCAGCAGCCGCGCGACGTACCGGATGACCCGGTACCGGCGGGCGGGGATGCCACCCGGCAGGCGCCCGAGCACGCGGAGCTCCAGCCGAACCGCTGCGACGGTCGCAAGGTCGGCCTGCACCTGCTCGAGCTGGGCGACCGTGTCGTCTCCCAGCTGGCCCCTTCCGCCAGCCGCCAGCAACCACTGCACGACCGCCCGCA
>JBEITC010000148.1:0-8418 GCA_040375075.1 Planctomycetota bacterium
GCAGCTGCCGGTGACGGGACTGGTCCCTGCCCCGCGCACCTTCGCGCGGCTCGCCTACGACGAAGGCCGGCAGGCCGCGGTCCTGTTCGGCGGCATGAATCCGCAGACCGGCACGTTGCTGACCGACGTCTGGCAGTTCGACGGCGCGTCGTGGCGGGAACTGCTCGCGACCGGGCCGGTCGGCCGCCGCGGCTTCGGCTTCGTCTACGACACGCTCGGCCAGCGCTGCGTGCTGTTCGGCGGCCTCGATCAATCGTTCCAGGGCGTCACCGACACGTGGAAGTTCGGCCCGACCTGGACGACCTACGGCACGAGCTGTCCGGGCTCGAACGGCGCGCCGTCGCTCGTCACCTTGTCGGCGCCGGCCATCGCCCGACCGTTCGTGACGCAGCTGAGCAACCTGTTTCCCGCCGCGCCGATCGCGGTGTTCGCCACCGGACTCTCGGCGACCTCGTGGAGCGGCTTGCCGTTGCCGCTGCCCATGGACTCGTTCGGCATGCCGGGCTGCGCGCTCTGGATCTCGCCCGACTACCTCGCGGTGTCGCCCGCCGCGAACGGCAGCAGTTCGTTCACGCTGACGATCCCCGACGATCCGCTGCTGATCGGCCAGCAACTCTGGCAGCAAGGCCTGTCGTTCGAGGCGCCGACCTTCAACGCGTTCGGCGGCGTGCTGTCGAACGCGATCGCGACGACGATCGGCTGGTGATCGAAGGGCCGCGCGGACGTCCACGCGCGCCGGAGCCTCGTGGCGCGCCACGCCGTGGCGACGCGCCCTCGGCGGCGCGCGCGCTCAATCCGCGAGCCGCAGCGCTGGCAACGTCCACTTGCCCGCGATGAGCTCGGGCTTCGGGCCGTAGAAGCGCGCGACGAAGAAGAACGGCCCCTTCGGCGCCGGCAGCCAGTTCGCCGCGCGCTCGCCCTCCGGGCGGTCGTTCTGGATGTAGATCTCGAGCGAGCCGTCCGCGCCCTTGCGCAGGCCTTCGGTGCGATCGCCGACCGAGTAGCGGTTGATCGGATTCCCGATCAGGAAGCGGTCGGGCAGCCCGTACATCGTGATCGACCAGAACTCGTTGCAGGGCGGCAGGGCGCCTGGCTCGAAGCGCAGCACCCAGCGCTTGGAGCCGTCGAGCACCTTGCCGTCGGGGCCCGTCTGCTGCGAGGCGTAGACCGCTTCCTCGATGCTGTTGCCGTAGATCCCGAGCATCGCGCCCATCGAGCGGTTGATCAGGTACGCCGCGCCGAGTTCCTCGCGCGTGCCGAAGAAGCCCTTCGACGACGACTGCGCGAGCGCCTTCGCCTTGAGTTCGCTGGCGGACTCGGTCATGCCTTCCTCGATCGCGGCGCGCACGGCGGGATCGAGCTTCGTCGCGTCGAACGGCTTGCCGGCGCCGATCCCGATGCGCGCGAACCGCGCGAACATCGCCTCTTCCGCCGGCACGACGGGCATGAACGGAAGCAGGAAGTTGAGGTACCCGATGCAGCCGATGCCCATCGCCGCTTCCTCGTTCCACTGCGGCCACTGGATCGCGGGCGCCGCCGCGGGCGCAGGCGTGCCGGCGAACTTCGAGAGCGGCGTCAGCGTGTACTGCGCCTGCACGGCCTGCATCGCGGCGACGTCCGCCGTGCCGTCGAGCTGCGTGCGCGTGAGCGTGCCGACGAATTCGGTCTCGGCGCGGAAGACCTTGGTGATGCCCTTCGGCGTCTCGCCGGTCCAACGCGGGCCGACGAAGAGGTAGTTGCCCGCCGCGCGGCCCGTGGCGCGCACGCCCGTGTAGGCGAAGTTGTGGGTGTGGAGGTCGAACCACTGGTTCACGTAGTAGCGGGGCGCAGCCACCGCAGGCAGCGACACGACCATCGGCTCCGCCCGCAGGTCGAGCCATGCCCACGAGTACGGCGTGTCGTTGTTGGGCGTGACGATGTCGGTGTCGGCCGGCGTGTTGAGACGCGCATAGTGGCGGAACCTGTCGAAGCCCCCGACGTAGCCGGCGAACTCGCGGTTCTGCGTCTGGCTGTGCATCGTCTTGTAGCCCTGCAGCGGCGCGTAGGCGTAGAGCCAGGCCTCCTGGGCGATCGCCCGCGCCTCGGCGGGCGTGGGCGGCGCGGCGCTCACGTCCGCCGACGCGAGCTCGGACGACGCGTCGCAGCAGGCGAAGAGCGTCGCGAAGGTGGTGACGGCGAGGGTGGCGAGGGACGAGTGGCGGACGGCGGTCATGAAGGGTTGCGTTGGCGTACGTGGTGTTCCGCGCCGGGCGCGGGATGCGCGTCGGGGACTATCGCTGGGGTTCGCAGATCGGACCGAGCACGAGGAGCATCGCGATTTCGGCGACGGCGTCGCGTGATGCGCGCAGGAGCGCAGGATCCGCGCGGTCTGCCGGCGGCTGCGACTCGCGGCAGCGTGTCGTCGCCGACACCAGCACGGGCGAAGGAAGGTCCGGTTGTGGTCCCAGACCATCCGGAACCCCAGCCATCACTCTGCCGCCGCCTCGCACGCGCGTCTAGCGAAGCGCGCCGGCCGGCGCAGTCGCTCAGCCACACCACGCCACACTTCGCTGGCTGACAAGCAACTCGGCGCGAAGCCGAGCACGTTGCGCACGAAGGCGGGTTCGCGGTCACGGGCGCGGTTGGCGGGAGCGGTCCTGGGCGTCCAGGGATCGCAGCCTGGACCCCGAACCACCCATCGACTCCGACATCACGACCGACGGGTTGGGTTCGCCAGCCGCAGCCAGTACGGCGTGATCGGGTTGTGGTCCAGGTAGGCACGCAGCTCGTCAGCGCTCAGTTCACGGCGCGCGAGATGACCCGGCCGGCGGAAGGAGTCGAACAACCACGCGCGGCCAGCGGCGACATAGGCGAGGGCGTAGTGGTTCGCGTCGTGCGTCGCATCCGGTGGCGCGATCGCGCCGTCGGCGAGGCCGCCATGGCAACCGAACACGAAGACCGTCGGCTCACCGGCCGCAAGCGCTGCTGCGACCCGCGCGCTGCGATCGTTGCACGCGGCACGCGTCGGACCGAGCAGCGGCTCGGCGGTGAGACCGAGCGCTGCGAGCACGTGATGGAACTCGTCCTTCGGATTCAGGCGCCAGCCGGTGAGCCGATCGTCGCCGTCGTACTCCGGCACCGTGCTGCCGAGCACGCCGTTGTCCTCACCGTCGACGTTCGCGGCGCGCAGCAGCGCTTCCTGCAGGCGATGCACGTTGGCGAACGTCAGCTCGGGGCCGATGCCGAACCTCCCCGCGGCGGCGCCGAACGATCCGCCGAGCAGCAGGTAGCCGGTCAGCGCCGCTGCGCATGAGCAGCGTTCGTGGTCGCCGGTTGTGTCGGGCAGCAGGTCGAGCTGGGACACGTGCGCGAGTCGGGTCGGCAGGTCGGCGCCGGGCAGGGCATCGGTCTCGCTGTACGCGAAGTCAGCCGGCGCGGCGCAGGCGACGAGGCCGAGCAGGAGCAACGTGTGGCGTCGGAGTCGCATGGCAACCCCACCAGTGTACGGCTGCTTCGCAGCGGCCCTCGACCACTTCCCGCTGCGCGTGGAACTCCGCGCGCACCGCAGAGAACCGCCCCACCCTCGGCTCGCACCGCGCTCGCGCTGCCTGATCGGGGGGTGGGCTCCGGCGACCGCGGCAGTGGCCGGGCTCCAGCCCTCGCAGCCGCGCCCGCACCCGCCGTTCCGCCTGCGGCCTCAGCCAAGCGGCGACGCCGACGTTCTCGACACCGGCGCCAGCGCCCCGTGGTAGGTCACCAGGCGCTTCCGCGGCTTCGGAGCCAGCGCGCACAACCGCTCCATCAGCACGTCCTTCGTCATCACCACCGCCGTCGTCCCATCCCGCCAACGCTTCTTCCGCGCATACCCGATCCGGCCATCCGCCCGTTCCACCAGCCGCGACTCCGCCACCGCCGGCCGCGCGGCATGCCGGCACAGCTTCTCCAGCTTCTCGCGATCGCGCGCCGAGACCCACGCGCCCGCGCGCAGCGGGTACCCGTCCACAGCAGCACACAGCGGGCCCTTCACCAGAGACTCCCACCGACCGAACACCCGCCATGGCCACAGCCAACCAGCGACTTCGCGCACTTCCCGCGATCGGGCGACCCCGGAGCCAGCCGAGCTGACGCGGATCGACACGCTCGCCGCTACATTCCCGCCCGCGTGACGAACCCCGACTTCACCAAGCTCCCCTACGGCTTCGCCGAGTTCCCCCCCGCCACGCTCGCCGACTGGCAGAAGGCCGCCGGCAGCAGCGCTCCCTGGCGGAGTCCCGAGGGCATCGCGCACCGCGGCGTCTACACCGCCGCCGACGCGCAGGTCGCGCACCAGGGCGGCCTGCCGGGCATCGCGCCATTCCTCGGCGGCCCGTACGCGACGATGTTCGCGCAGAAGCCGTGGACGATCCGGCAGTACGCCGGCTTCTCGACCGCCGAGAAGACCAACGAGTTCTACAAGAAGGCGCTCGCCGCCGGGCAGCAGGGGCTCAGCGTCGCCTTCGACCTCGCCACCCACCGCGGCTACGACAGCGACCACCCGCGCGTCGCCGGCGACGTCGGCATGGCCGGCGTCGCGATCGACTCGATCGCCGACATGCGCATCCTGTTCGCGGGCATCCCGCTCGACAAGGTGTCGGTGTCGATGACCATGAACGGCGCGGTGCTGCCGATCCTCGCCCTCTACGTCGCCGCCGCCGCCGAGCAGGGCGTGCCCGCGCACAAGCTCTCCGGGACCATCCAGAACGACATCCTCAAGGAGTTCATGGTCCGGAACACCTACATCTACCCGCCCGGACCGAGCATGCGCATCGTGCGCGACATCTTCGCGTGGTGCGGCGAGAAGATGCCCAAGTTCAACGCCATCAGCGTCTCGGGCTACCACATCCACGAGGCCGGCGCGTCGGCCGAGCTGGAGCTGGCGTACACGCTCGCCGACGGCCTCGAGTACCTGCGCACCGGCGTGCAGGCCGGCCTCGACGTCGACAAGCTCGCCGGCCGCATGTCGTTCTTCTTCGCGATCGGCATGAACTTCTTCACCGAGATCGCCAAGCTCCGCGCCGCGCGCTTGCTGTGGAGCAAGATCGTCAAGGCGTTCGGCGCCAAGGACCCCAAGTCGCTGGCGCTGCGCACGCACTGCCAGACGTCCGGCTGGTCGCTCGCCGCGCAGGATCCGTACAACAACGTCGTGCGGACGTGCCTCGAAGCGCTCGCCGCCGTGCTCGGCGGCACGCAGTCGCTGCACACCAACGCGCTCGACGAGGCGATCGCGCTGCCGACCGAGTTCTCGGCCCGCATCGCGCGCAACACCCAGCTGATCCTGCAGGAGGAGAGCCACGTCACGCACGTCGCCGACCCGCTCGCCGGCTCGCACTACGTCGAAGCGCTCACCGACGAGCTGGCGCAGAAGGCCTGGGCGCTGATCCAGGAGGTCGAAGGCCTCGGCGGCATGACCAAGGCGATCGAGGCCGGCCTGCCGAAGCTCCGCATCGAGGAGTCGGCGGCGCGCCGGCAGGCCGCGATCGACTCCGGCCGCGAGGTGATCGTCGGCGTCAACAAGTACGCGCCCGACAAGCAGGAGCCGCTCGACATCCTCGCCATCGACAACACCGCCGTGCGGCAGGCGCAGATCGCGCGGCTGCAGGAGCTCAAGCGCACGCGCGACGGCCAGCAGGTCGCCGCAGCGCTCGCGGCGCTGACCGCCGGCGCCCGCTCGGACGGCAACCTGATGGAGCTGACGCTGCAGGCGATGCAGGCCGGCGCCACCGTCGGCGAGGCGTCGCTGGCGCTCGAACAGGTCTTCGGCCGCCACGTCGCCAGCCCGCGCACCGTCGCCGGCGTCTATGCTGCCGCCGCCCAGCAGATGGAACGACTGCACGAAGCCCAGGCGCGCACCAAGGCCTTCCTCGACGCGACCGGCCGCCGGCCGCGCATCCTGATCGCCAAGATGGGCCAGGACGGCCACGACCGCGGCGCGCGCGTCATCGCCAGCGCGTTCGCCGACATGGGCTTCGACGTCGACATCGGCCCGCTGTTCCAGACGCCGGACGAGGTCGCCAAGCAGGCGATCGAGAACGACGTGCACGTCGTCGGCATCAGCACGCTGGCCGGCGCGCACCGCACGCTGGTGCCCGAGCTGGTGCAGTTGCTGCGGGCGCAGGGCCGACCCGACGTGCTGGTCGTCGCCGGCGGCGTCATCCCCGAGCAGGACCGGCCGGCGCTGCAGCAGGCCGGCGTCGCCGAGGTCTTCGGCCCCGGCACCGTCATCCCCGACGCCGCCGTGCGGCTCGTCGACCTGCTGCAGCAGCGCGCGCGCGGCTGAGCGCGCGGATCGCGCCGCATGGCGGCCCGTGCGACAACGCCGGGCCCGCGACCCGACCCCCAAACGCTGCGGGCGGATCGGGGCGATGCCATCGACGCTTGTGGCGCCATGCCAACGACGTGGCGCTCGCCGCTCGCGAGCAACCAACCGGGCGGCGCGGCGGCCGCGGGCGCCCCACGCGCAGCACGCGAGATCGCCTGAACGCGACCACGGCCGGATGCCGATGAGCGAGCGATATGGCTCTGCTCGCTGCCCTGGCCGTCTTCGTCCTCGCTCCGCAGGATTCGACTCCTGCCGCCGCCGGGCCCGCGCCCGCCGTCGTGCTGCAGCAGCAGGAAGCCCTCGGCAAGGGCGCCGACGCGCGCGCTCTCGCCGGCCTGACGCTCGGCGCCGACGCCGCCGTCGCGGCGCGCGCCGCATGGCTGCTCGGCCGCACCGAGGGCCCGACGACGCTGCCGGCGCTGCACACGGCCCTCATCGAAGCCAAGCACGCCGACGCGCGCGCGTTCGCGATGCAAGCGCTGACCGGACGGCACAAGGTCGAGTCCAACGCCTTCGCGCAGAAGGCGCTGCACGACGCCGATCGACGGGTGCGCACGTTCGCCGCGCAACTGCTCGCGGCGACGCGGCCCGAGTTCGCCGCCGCCGAGTTCGCCGACCTCGTCGGACGCGCCGCCGCCGCGGGGCCATCCGGGGATGCGGGCGCGCCGACCGACGTGACGGTCGCGCTGCTCGGCCTGCACGACCTGCGCGCAGCCGACCGACTGCTCGCAGTCGCCAAGACCCTCGACGCTTCGACCCTGACCGGCTGTGGCGACGCGCTCGCGTTCTACTGCCAGGGGATCACGCAGACGATGCCGATGCCGGGACGGCTCACGGCGCTGCACACGCTCGCCACCCACCGCGAGGAGGCCGTGCGGCGCGTCGCGCTGACGTCGCTGGCGGCCTACCACGACGCGGCCACCATCGCAGCGCTGCAGGCGCGCGTCGCCGCCGAGACCGGCGCGCTGCGTCAGGTCGCCGGCGAGGCGCTCGCCGCCGCACAGCGCCCGGCTGCGCCGACCGACCTCGCGTCGCAAGCCAAGCACAACGTCACTGCGATCCTCGCGACCGCCACCCGCTGGTGGCAGCGCCAGAGCCCGACGCGGCAGCTGCTCGCCGTCGCCGCGCCGGCCGTGCTGGTCGTCGCCGTGCTCGGCCTGCTCGCCATCCTGCGTCGCCGTCGCCGCGCCGCCGCCGAACAGGCCGCCGCGGCCGCCGCGGCGTTGGCGCTCGTGCAGCCGTCGGACGAATACCTCGAACGCGCCGAAGCCGAAGCCGCCGAGTTCGCGGCCGCTGCGGATGGCGTCGCCGACGAGCTCGGCCTCGACCCCGCTGCGCCGCCGGCCGAAGCCGAGGCGTGGGAAACGCATGCGCACTCGACGCGCTGATCGGCTCGCCCGGCTGTGCGCCGGCGCGCTCTGCGCCGTCGCCGCCGTCGCGCAGCAGACGCCGTCCTTCGCCGTCGACGTCGCCATCGCGCCCGCCGCGCAACGTGCGGCGGCGCCGGCATTGGCGTGGCTGTGCGAATCCTGGCTGCCGGCGCACCCGTCGTGGCCGCGCGGCCTCGATCCGCGCGACGGCCTGCAGCTGGCGTGGAACCAGCAAGGCCTGACGATCCGGCCGCTGCGCACGCCGCTCGACCCGCGCG
The DNA here is from genome assembly GCA_040375075.1 of Planctomycetota bacterium. Taxonomy (GTDB): domain Bacteria; phylum Planctomycetota; class UBA1135; order UBA1135; family UBA2386; genus UBA2386. The sequence continues at coordinate 7,986 of JBEITC010000148.1, forward strand.
CCATCGCGCTCGGCACGTGCGTCGGCGGACATGGCGGCGCGGCCCTGTTCGTCTGTGACGTCGACGGCGCCGAGGACTGGTTCGTGCCCGCCGACTTCGCGCCGCCGACGCCGTGGCGCCGGCTGCTGGCCCGCCTGGACGCGCTCGAGACCGGCCGGCCGCGCACGCTCGACGTCGGCGTGATCGTCGGCCACCTCGCCGGCGGGCTCGCCGAATCCGATCACGTCGCCGAACTGCTGCAGCTCGGCGCCAGCCGTTGCGGGGAAGCGACGTGGCTGGCGTGGCGCACCGACGAATGGCTGCGCGTCCGCGGCCGTTCCGACGGCGGCCTCTGCCTGCCGGCCGCGCTGATGGCGCTCGCCGCCGCCGACGGCCCGCGCGTCGACGGTCTCGCGCTGCGCGCGTACGCCGCGCGCGACGCCGATCGCGCCGA
>JBEITC010000581.1:0-2096 GCA_040375075.1 Planctomycetota bacterium
CGAACCGCGTGATCCGCGGCGGCAGTTGGGTCAGCGTCCTTTCGGCGATCTTCTGTCGCTCGGCCTACCGCGGCGCCTTCTCTCCCGTCAGCGCGGGCAACAGCTTCGGGTTCCGGGTGGTGCTCGCCCCGGTTCTCGTGCCCTGAGGGCGCGCGGCGCGCCGGTCCTCGCCCTGACACCTCGTTGCCACCGGCGCCAGCCGCGTACGCCGGCACGCTAGCCCGTGCCGCGCGTTCGAGCGATGCAGCCCCCACGGCTTGCCAGCCTCGCCGTCTTCGCCGACCATGCCCGCCTCGCGGAGAGCGCCGCACGGCAGGACGACCTGTGCGTGGGGAAGACGCGCCGCGTGACTCGCCATGCAATCGACGCACTCGTCGCCCTTGTCGCCGTTCGTCCGCCTCGTTGCGCTCGTGCTCGCCGTCGCTGCGCCGGTTGCGGCGCAAGGCTGGGTGCAGCGCACCACCGCCGGTGCACCGCCGGCGCGCAACAGCAGCCCGGCTGCGTACGACGTCTACCGCGGCGTGACCGTGCTCTTCGGCGGCTTCGACGGCGCGAGCACGCCGCGCAGCGACACGTGGGAATGGAACGGCACGGTCTGGAACCCGCGCGTCACGCTGCTCAAGCCCGCCGGCCGCTGGGGCCACGGCCTCGCGTTCGACAGCAAGCGCGGCAAGGCGGTGCTGTTCGGCGGCTACGACGGCAGCGTGATGCGCAACGACACGTGGGAGTGGGACGGCACGAGCTGGCAGCAGCGCAGCGTCGCCACGCCGCCGCCGGCGCGCGGGTACTTCGGCATGACGTACGACAGCGCGCGCGGTGTCGTGGTCGCGTTCGGCGGCGTCGGCAACGGCCTCGCGATCCTAGGCGACACGTGGGAATACGACGGCGCGACGTGGACGCAGCGCGCGACGGCGAACGCGCCGAGCGCGCGGCGCGGCGTGGCGATGGCGTTCGACGACGTGCGCCGGCAGACCGTGCTGTTCGGCGGCGGCGATGGCGCGCAGCTGTTTGGTGACACGTGGCGGTGGAACGGCTCGCTGTGGTCGCAGGTGCCGACGCCGACCGCGCCGCCAGCGCGCCAGGAGGGCTACATGGCCTTCGACGGCAACTGCGGCCGCGCGGTGCTCTATGGCGGCGCCAACCAGGGCTTCACCAGTGACTTCGCCGACGCCTGGGCGTGGAACGGCACCGGCTGGAGCCAGCTGACCGGCGCCACGCCGCCAGCCCGCCACGGCGCTGCGATGGCGCACGACGCCCAGCGCGGCCAGTTCGTCGTCTTCGGCGGCCGCGACGCCAGCAGCTTCGCCGCGGACACCTGGGAACTCGCGCCGTCGTGCAGCCGCACGATGACCACGGTCGCGCCGGCGGTCGTCGGCCAGACCGCGCAGTTCCGCTACGACTATCCCGGCGCGGCGGGCAACCTGCACTTCTGCTGGACGCTGGTCACGCCGCGCCAGCCGGCGGCGTTTGCGGTGCCGATCCCGGGCTTCCCGTCGATCGGGCTGTGCCGGGTCGATCTGTTCAACGTGCTGTTGGATCCGGCGCAGTTCTTGGATGGGAGTGGGGCGCTGGTGACGGCGGTGCCGATCCCGAACAACTCGGCGTTCTCGGGGTATCAGTTCGACGTGCAGTCGGTGGATCTGGATCTGTTCACGCTGGCGCTGCGGTGGGCGGAGACGGATGTGGAAGCGACGACCGGGCCGCTGGCGGCGCCGGTGGCGAGCTTCACGGCGACGCCGACGAGCGGGAATGCGCCGCTGGTCGTGCAGTTCACGGACACGTCGACCAACTTCCCGTCGTCGTGGCAGTGGGACTTCAACAACGATGGCACGATCGACTCGACGCAGCAGAACCCGTCGTGGACGTACACGAGCAACGGCGTGTACTCGGTGCGGCTGGTGGCGACGAACTTCGTCGGCAGTGGGACGGTGACGCGCAGCAACCTGGTGTTCGTCGGGCCATTGCTGCCGAACCCGCTGCTCAACATGGTCCCGATTGCGCCGGGGACGTTCCAGATGGGGCAGGTCGGCGTCGCGGAGCCGGTGCACCAAGTCACGCTGAGCGCCCCGTTCTGGATGGGCAAGTACGAGGTGACG
>JBEITC010000274.1:0-5489 GCA_040375075.1 Planctomycetota bacterium
CAACTTCCTGAAGTTCCGCAACTGGAAGACGTACTTCCAGGCCATCAACCTCGGCGGCATCTTCGTGAAGGCGGCGGACCGAGGCGCCGTCACCTGGGACAAGGTGTTCTTCACCGTGCGTCGCAACGGCGCTGCCACCGGAACGGCCGCGGTCGGGACGCTGCAACTCGAAGTGCTCACCGCCAACGGCGCGACGCCGGTCACGCTGGTCCCTGGCGACTTCGTCCGCGTGCTGCCCAACGGCAACGCCGAGTTCTTCCTGCGCCAAACGCAACTCGTCGTCGCGGTCGGCGCGCAGAGCGGCGCGGCCACCATCGGCGCCGGCGCGCTGCTCCAAGGCGCCAATGGCGATCTGTACTACGCGCCGAGCGACGGCAGCCACTGGGTGAACGGCAACCAGACCGGCACGGCCGTGGCGTACGACGGCGCGATCCTCAAGATCGACGCCGCCAACGTCACCTACGACGCCGCTGGCAACGTCGCCGCGCTGGCGCCCAACTCGGCTCGCATCCTCCTCAACGAGATCAACACGATCCCCAACATCCGCGGCATGGTCGGCAACTCCGGCGCCGTCGACCGCTTCGGCGCCGCCCTCGTCGCGCCGTCGTTCAGCTATGGCAAGACGGTCGGCCTCGCCTTCGACCCGAACGGCGGGACGTTCGTGCCGGCGCTGCCAGACGCAGCGGGCAACCAGAACCCCGAACCGAACCTGCTCTGGGCCAGCGACGCCGGCGCCTACGGCGGCACCATCTTCTCGACGGCCAACGGCGGCAGCATCGCGACGCTCAATGGCGTGCCATGCGGCAGCGCCACCCTCGGCGTGCCGGCAAACGGCGCGTGGCTCGGCGTGCAGCAGGACGCGGCGAACTTCCAGCCCACGATGATGGGCTTCACGCTCGCCGACAACGTCACGCCGCAGCGCCTGCTGCTCGACCAGAACGACTTCGGTGGCCTGCCCACCGCGGCTACGCAGCCGACTTGGGACGTGGACGTCTTCGGCGTCGGCGGCTCGTTCACGTTCCTCTACCTCTCGCTCGGACCGACCGCTCCTGGCTCGGCGGCGGCGAGCGTTCCCACCGGCTTCGTGCCGCTGCCCTGGACGACGAACTCGTGGAACGACGTCTTCCTGCTCAACGGCGGCCCGGTCAGCCTCGGCACGACGGCGCTGAATCCGTTCGGCTACGGCACGTTCAGCCTGCCGAACCCGAATCCGGGCGGATTCGCCGGCTTCACCTTCATGCTGCAGGGCTTCGCGCTGCAGCCCACCGGCTTCGAGCTCAGCTCGCCGCTGCTGGTGCAGTTGCAGTGACGACGGGCGCCGCGCGGACGGCCTTGGCGCGGCGGCCGCAGCAGCGGATCACGCGCCGCTGACGAACTGCTGCAGCTCGTGGAAGCGGCGCTCGACCGTCTCACGGTCCGCCGCGGCCAGACGGTCGACGCCGAAGCCCTCGACCGTCAGGCTCGCGGTCACCGTGCCATACGCGACGGCGCGCTTCATGTTCCACAGGCTGATCGAGTCGCAGTTGGCGAGGTAGCCCATGAAGCCGCCGGCGAAGCTGTCGCCGGCGCCGGTGGGATCGACGACCAGTTCGGTCGGATACGCCGGCAGCGCGTAGTGGAAGAAGTTCGAGAACACGAAGCAGCCGTGCTCGCCCTTCTTGACGATCACCAGCTTCGGGCCCATCGCGAGCGCGGCGCGACCGGCCTGGATGAGGTTGCTCTTGCCCGTCAGCTGCTTGACCTCGCTGTCGTTGACGATGAGCCCGTCGAGCCGCGGCAGCAACGCCAGCAGGCCGTCGCGGTGGTGCTCGATCCACAGGTCCATGGTGTCTGCGACGCAGAAGCGCGGGGCCTTCATCTGGTCGAGCACGCTGGCCTGCGTGGCCGGCGACCCGTTGGCCAGGAAGACGAACGGCGTGTCCCGGTACGCCGCCGGCACCTTCGGCTTGAAGTCGCCGAACGTGTTGAGTTGCACGTCGAGCGTCTGGCGCGAGTTCATGTCCGTGGCGTAGCGGCCGTGCCAGCGGAAGGTCTTGCCGGCCTTGGTCTCGACGCCGGCGAGGTCGACGCCCTTCGCCTCGAGCATCTTCCGGTGCTTCACCGGGAAGTCCTTGCCCACGACGCTGACCAACCGGACCTGCGTGAACAAACGGGCGGCGAGGCTGAAGTAGGTCGACGAACCGCCGAGGCAGTCCACGGCGTTGCCGTGCGGGGTCTCGATGGTGTCGAACGCCGTGGAACCGACGACGAGGAGGCTCATTGGGGCGGACAGGCTAGCCGTCGCCGACCCGACGCGCCATGCCGTCGCCGGATCGCTCGCGCTCGACCTCGCGCGCGACGTCGTCGCGCGTCACGCGGTCCTTCTCGAACAGCAGGAACACGCCGCCGAGCAGCGACCAGAAGGTCAGGTGCAGGCGGTAGAGGACCGACAAGGCCACGCCGCGCGTCCCCATCGTCTCGGCCGCAGCTGCCGGCGCGACGCCAGCGAGGTGCTCGGCGCCATAGGTGCTGAACAGACCCTTGTAGAGCGCTTCACCGAAGCCCCAGCCGTTGGGCGCGATCGGGATCGCCGAGAGGATGTTGATCACCGGCACGATGACGAAGTACTCGAAGGTCGGCATGCCGACGCCGAGCGCGTGCCCGATCAGGACGACCGACCCCACCGAGACGACGTGGTTGACGACGCCGACGAGCAGGCTCATCGCGATCACGAACTTGTGGTCGCGGTAGAAGAACACCGCCTGGTCGACGAGCTTCAGCACGCCGCCGAGCCGCGGCGGCAGGCGATCGAGCAGCCACTTCAACCGCACGACCTGCCGCAGGCGCTTGCTGAAGGCGACCACGCCGAGCAAGCCGACGCCGGCGATCACCAACCAGATCCACACCGCCAGGTCGGCGAAGTCATCGAGCGCGAACAGCACGACGACGGCGGCGAGGATCGCGAGCGAGCCGAGGCCGAGGACGCGGTCGACGATGACCGAGACGAGCACGGGCACACGGTGGCCCGGGCAGCGCTTCATGATGTACAGCGCCTTCACCACGTCGCCGCCGGTGTTCCCCGGCATGACGGTGTTGAAGAAGATGCCGATCCACGTGAAGCGCAGCGTCTCGACCAACGTGACGCCGGTGCCGTTCACGCGGAGCAACCACCACCAGCGCGCGCCGGCGATCAACGCGGTGAGGAAGTAGCAGAACGCGCCGAGCGCGAAGAGCAGCGGGTCGAGGTTGCGCCAGTAGGTCAGGAACCCGGGGGCGACGTCGACCGTTCGGCCATCCGCCTGGGCGCCGAGCCGGATCTCGCCTTGCCCGCCCGAGGCGGTGCGATAGCGCAGCGGCTCGGCCTGCCAGGACCCGACGATCTCGACCTCGCGCTCGGCGACGACTGCGTCGCCCTGCCGCTCGACGAGACGGTCGACGAACGGGATCTGCCGGAAGACGAACCAGAACAGGGCGGCGACCACCGCCAGCTTGACGACCGTCACGACGAGACGCTTCATCGCCACTCCCCCTTCGGCCGCACCTTCGCTCGCGCGTCGGCGATCGACTGCTGCTCGCCCGCGATGCGCGCCAGCAGGGCGCGCCCGAATGCGATCGGCTCGACGCCGAGTTCCTGCAGCGTGGCCGTGCGGACCGGCGCGCCGCCCGGCGTCGCATTGACGGCGAAGTGGACGAGCGCGCTGACCGGCGAGACGGTCGCGATCGAGATCGACAGCTTGCCGTCGCCGACCCAGAGGTCGTCGCCGTCGCGTTGCACGGTCGCGCGCGGCGCCAGCTCCGCGAGCAGTTCGCGCGCCTGCGCGGCCAGCAAGCGCTGCCGATGGACGGCGAGCAGCAGGTCGGCGTGATCGAACGCCTCCCACACGAAGTGCACCATGTCGTCGCCCGCGATGCCCGGGCCATCGACGTCCGCCAGGTCGGCGATCTCCGCGTCGGCGACGCGACACGGACCGCGGAAGCCGACGAGGACGTCGCCGACCAAGCCGGTGCGGGCCAAGGCCCAATGCGCACGGAGCTGGGCGCCGTCGTACGCGATCGTCTCGTCGAGCCACTGCGTGCGCATCCGCGGCAACCTACCGGCGCCCCTGGCGCCATTCACGGATCCAGCCGAGGTCGTGCTCGATGCGGGGGCGCTGCAGCGCCCAGCACAGCGCCGTGATCGCGGGCGTCCGCAGGCGCGACGTGAACGCCGTCTCGGTCAAGGCGGTCACTGCCAGGAAGTCCGCTGGCGCCGCCGGCACGCCGCCGTTGCGCCCCGGCAACGCGAGCACCGCGTCGAGCAGTCCGCCGCGCAGTTGGCCGCAGTAGTGGATGAGCCGCAGCCGCACGAGCGGATCCGGGTCGTACTGCGGCTCGCCACGCGACAACTGGCCGGCGTCGGCCGCCATCAGCGCGAGCAGGAACGGCACGCCCATCGGACCAGCACAGCGCCGCACGTGCTCCATCGCGCACAGCCGGACGTCGACGTCGTCGAGGTCCCGGCTCTGCACGAGGTCGATGAGCAATCGCTCGACCAGGTGCGCATAGGCGGCACGAAGCGCCGTCACCGTGGCCGCGCGCGCCGCGTCGTCGGTTTCGGCGAGCAGCGCCTCGGTCAACGTCTCGACCAGCACGATGCGGTCATGCGCCGACTGCCGCGGCGCTGCGACCACGGCGCCGAGGTCGGCGACGTACGCGGACCGGTCGCCCGTCGGCGCGGGCCCCTTGCGCTGCGGTCGTTGCGCCCGCACCCGCGCGCACGCCGCGGCGAGCTCGGGCGCCTCCGGGCCGAAGCCGTGGCGCGCGAGGTCGCCCGGGAACAACGGCAGCTCCATCGCCGCGGCCACCCTGAACAGGCCGTCCAGGGCGACGATGCGGCTGAGCGGGTAGACGTCGTAGTGGGCGATCCAGCCGAATCGGCTGGCTGCGAGACCGGCGAAGCGGACGTCGTCGCCGACTTCGTCCGGCAGCTCGAGCAGCAACTGCCGGACGTGATCCACCGGCATGTCCAACTTCGGCAACTGCGCGATCCGGTCGCTCATCGAGAACGACACGTCGCTCGCATCGTCCTGCGGATCGTCTTCGTCGTCGCCGTCCAGCAGATCGAAGATCGGCGTGACCACCAGGGCCTCGATCACGACGAAGACCCAGACGCCGACCATGCGACGGAACCACGAACTGGTCGAGACGCGCTCGACGTAACCGATGCGGAACTCGGGCGCAGCGCCTTCGACGCGCACGATCTGATCGACCTCGTTGAGCAACTCGTCGGCCGACAGGTTGGCGGCGACGGAGCAGCCGCCGAGCGACGCCGTCGCCAGCAGACCCACCGCGGTCGCCGACGCGAACCCCGTGCAACGACGAACCGTCATCGCGCCTCCTCGGCGAAACCGGCGCGACGCCACTGCGCCACGACGGCGGCGCGACCCGCGGCGGTTGCCGCATCGAGCGGGGTGATGGCAGCGCCGCCACCGGCCGCGGCGCGCAGCCCGTCGTGCAAGGCGAGGAAGACG
>JBEITC010000418.1:0-3698 GCA_040375075.1 Planctomycetota bacterium
GTCCCGGTGGGATGGCAGAGCGGCCGAATGCGGCGGTTTTGAAAACCGCTGTGCCTTCACGGGCACCGGGGGTTCGAATCCCTCTCCCACCGCCATCTCCGCGGCCGGCGCGAACTGCCGAAGGCCGCGGGCGCAGCGCTGCGGGGGCGGATCGGTGACGCCGCACCGCACGCGCACCGTGCCGGAAGAGCACCGAGACCGCCGCCAGCGGTCGGTGGGCGCGGCCGCGCCTGCCCCAACCGGCACGGGCGCGGCGGCCCTTGCCGAGCTGCCGGGACACGCCTCGCCGCCGGCGGCGCTCGGCGCAGTCGCAGGCCGCGACAGCGCCTCAGATTGGCACCTTCGCAGCTGTCGAACTGGGGGTATGGTTTCCGGACACCCAGGGCTTCCTGCCCGGGCCCCGTCATCCCCATGCACCACGATCGACTCCATGCCGTCGTCCTCGGCGCCGCTGCGGCCTTCGCCGCCGGTGTCCCCGCCCTCGCGCAAAAGCACGCCTCGGAGGCGGACTACCAGCAGGCCTTCTGGCTGCAGTCGGAGCCTTGGCAGCAGTTCCTCGCCAAGAACGGCGGCAACTGGCGCGTCGAATGGAGCGCAGCGACCAGCACGCCGAAGGCGATCTGGGGCAGCGGCGTCCCGCTCAGCGGCTGGCGCGAGAACTCGCTCGAGGAAGCGCGGCGCCACACCAACCAGATGCTGCTCGAGCACCGCGAGCTGCTGCGCCTGGGAGCCTCGGGCTTCCGCGAGATCATCGGCTCGCGCATGGGCCAGACGTGGACGTTCACGTTCCAGCAGACGTTCCTCGGCCTCGACGTGATCGGCGGCCGCGCCGACGTCCGCGTCCACATGAAGGGCCGCGTGCCGATGCTCGGCAGCATGGCCTTCCCGATCCCGGCCGACTTCGACGTCAAGCCGACGATCGACGCGACGCTGGCGCACGCGCTGGCGTGGCAGGCGCTCGGTGAACTGCCGACGAGCGTGCCGCAACCGGCCGACCAGAAGGCCCCGCGCCTCGTGATCTGGGGCGACGTGCAGGCCGGCGACATCGCGCCGTTCCGCCTCGCCTACGAGGTCGGCGTCAGCAACGTCGACGCCGGCGGCAACGGCGCCATCGGCCGCTTCTTCGTCGACGCCAAGACCGGCGCCGTGCTGCACTACCAGAACGACAAGCACGAGTGCGGCTTCGACGGCTGCGGCATCGGCAAGGAGCCGGCCGTCGCGACGAGCGCTCCGGCGGCGGACGCCGCTGCGCTGCCGCCCGTGCCGACCGTCGTCACCGTCCAGGGCTGGACGCGCATCGGCGTCGACGCGCTCGACCCGCTGGTCAACGTGCCGCTGCCGGGCATCGTGCTGAACGTGCCGGGCGTCGGCAGCGTCACCACCGACAACAACGGCCAGTTCACCGTCGACATCGCGTCGGCGACCGCGATCAGCGTCGGCAGCCTCGATGGCCGCCACCACAACCCGATCACGGGCGCCAACGCGCCGAGCGGTTCGTTCACCGTCAACCCGGGCGTGGCGACGACGATCCAGCTGCTGACATCGGCGGCGACGACCAACGAAGCCGCGCACACGACGACCTCGTACTGGGTCGACAAGACCAACGAGTACTGCCGTTCGATCCTCGGCAACACCGCGCAGCTGAACACGGCGAGCGGCATGGCGGTCACGGTCAACATCGCGTCGACCTGCAACGCCTACTACACCGGCAACACGATCAACTTCTACCAGGCCGGCGGCGGCTGCTCGAACACGTCGTTCTCGACCGTGATCGCGCACGAGTGGGGCCACGGCCTCGACGACCGCTACGGCGGCATCTCGCAGACCAACGGCCTGAGCGAGGGCTGGGGCGACGTCCTCGGCTGCTACCTGCTCGACACGCCGAACCTCGGCAGCGGCTTCCAGTCCGCCGGCGTGCCGCTGCGCAGCGCCAACAACACGACGCAGTACCCGTGCTCGGGCTGCGGCGTGCACACGGCCGGCCAGTCGTGGATGGGCTTCGCGTGGAAGCTGCGTCAGCGGCTCGCGACGACCTACGGCAACCGCCCGCAGGCGATCGCCGTGACCAACGACATCGTCGTCAGCACGATCGCGGCCAACGCGCTCAACCAGCAGGACGCCGTCCGTGAGGTCTTCGTCGCCGACGACGACGACGGCAACCTCGCCAACGGCACGCCGAACTACAACGACCTCGTCTGGGCGTGCAACCAGCACTCGCTGCCCTACCCGGGCCAGTCGAGCACGGTGGCGAACGACGAGTGCGCGACGGCGATCGCGCTGAACAACGGCCAGAACGGCCCGTACAGCAGCGTCGGCGCCTTCACCTCGTCGCCGGCATGGGCCTGCGCCAGCGGCGCCAACGACGTCTGGTTCAGCTACGCCGCGACGGGCACCGGAACGATGACCGTCAGCCTCTGCAACCTCGCCGGCTGGGACACGGCGCTGCAGATCTTCTCGGGCGCGTGCTCGGGCCTGACCAGCCTCGGCTGCAACGACGACTCGTGCGCCACGCAGTCGAGCCTGTCGGTCGCGGTGACCGCCGGCCAGACGTACCGCATCCGCGTCGGTGGCTACAACGGCGCGACCGGCAGCTTCAGCCTGACCGTCACGGCCCCGGCCAGCGCCCCCGCCGCGCCGAGCAACCTCGCCGCCGCCGCCGCCGGCACCAGCCAGATCAACCTGACCTGGACCGACAACGCGAGCGACGAGACCGGCTTCGCCGTGCAGCGCTCGACCGACGGCGTCACCTTCGCCGCCGCGACCACGCTCGGCGCCAACGTCGTCAGCTGGAGCGACACCGGCCGCGCCGCCGGCACGCAGTACTGGTACCGCGTGCAGGCGACCAACGCCGGTGGCGGCTCGGCGTGGTCGAACGTCGCCAACGCGACGACCGCGCTGCCGACCCCGCCCGCCGCGCCGAGCAACCTCGCGGCCGCGGCGCCGAGCAGCTCGCAGGTCAACCTGACCTGGACCGACAACGCCAGCGACGAGACCGGCTTCGCCGTGCAGCGCTCGACCGACGGCGTCACCTTCGCCGCCGCCGCGACGCTCGGCGCCAACGTCGTCAGCTGGAACGACACCGGCCGCACGGCCGGCACGCAGTACTGGTACCGCGTGCAGGCGACCAACGCCGGCGGCGCCTCGGCGTGGTCGAACACGGCCAGCGCGACGACGCCGGCGTTCGTCGAGTACGTGGCGACCGGCCAGGTCACCAACCACGGCGTGATCACCGGCTCGTTCACGCTGACGCAGTCGGACAACCAGTCCTACCAGCAGCTGACGGAGCGCACGGCGAACAGTCGCAACAGCCTGCAGTACGACTGGACGATCCCGAACGTGCCGTCGACCGGCACGCGCACGCTGCGCATCCAGGCCTACCGCACGGTCTCGGCCGACAACGACTCGTTCATCATCCAGGTGCGCAACGGCAGCAGCTACGTGAACGCGATCACGATCACCAAGACCAGCGACGACGGCGTGTACCAGACGTACACGCTGCCGAGCACGGTCTCGGGCACGGTGACCGTCCGCGTCATCGACAGCGACGACCGCCGCAACGTGAGCGGCCTCGACAGCCTGTTCGTCGACCACCTCTGCATCCGCGCGCAGTGACGCGTGGCCGGCGCCGGGCCTGACGCCCCGCGCCGCCACCACCGCCCCCCCACCCCCCACATCGGAACAGCGTCGGGTGGGGAAAC
>JBEITC010000144.1:0-8476 GCA_040375075.1 Planctomycetota bacterium
ATCGCAGCGACGCGTACTGAGGGACGCCTCCCACACCGCCCGCGGGGTCCGCTTCGGCGGTCCCGCGGGCCGTTTCGTTTTGGCGAGGTCGTGCTGGCGGCTACGCGACGGCTGCCGCGACTGCCGATGACTTGACGCCGCGCAGCACCCATGCCGGCGGCACGTTGCCGATCACGAGGCGGCTGCGCCCGTGCTCGGCGAAGCGCTCCCGCAGCAGGCGACGCAGCCGGAACGCCGCCGGCATCGGCCACGACTGGATGTAGCTGAACGTGCGGAACTCGCCACCGGGCGCCAGCACGGCGGCGGTGGTCGCGACGATCTGCTCCATCGTCGGCAGCAGGATCAACGGCAAGCCCGAGAGCGCGGCTCGTGGCGGCGGCAGGCCGCGCTCGGCGAGCAGCGCCGCCACGTTCTCGACGTCGTCGCGCACGAACTCGAGGTCGGGAAAGCGCGCGCGCAGCACGTCGACGAAGCGGGGCTCGCGCTCGATGCCGAGGAACCGGGCGCCGGGCGTCGCGCGCACCAGCTCGGCGATCGACGCCGTGAGCGATCCGGTGCCGCAGCCGTACTCGACGACGACGTCGTCCGCTCGCAGCGCGAGTCCGCGCACCATCTCGTCGCCGAGGCGGCGCGTGCTCGGCAACACGGCGCCGACCGTGCGCGGGTTTTCGAGGAACCTCCGGAAGAACAGCAGTCCCGTGTCGAGCTTGTTCGCCGCCATGCCCGCAGCAAAGCGACGCGCGGTCGCGTGAAGAAGGGGCGAGGAACGCTGCGCCGAATCTTGCCTTGGCGATCGCGGGATCTGCATGGAGCGACCGTCACATCCCAGTCCATCGTGGCGGACATGGTCCCTGCGACCGCGATGGTCTCGTGACGCCGAGGGGGCGTCGCGGCCTCGCGGCGCTCGGGCCGTGGCGCCATGGAGACTCCCATGGCCGGCAACCGCACGACGAAGGTCGACTTCCACCTCCATTCGTACGCGTCGAACGTCACCGACTACTACGCGGCCAACACCTTCGCGATCCCCGAGTCGTACAGCGATCCCATCGCGACGTACCACGAGCTGCGGCGCCAGGGCATGGGGCTCGTCACGCTGACCGACCACAACTCGATCGACGGCGTGAAGGAGATGCTCGACGCACAGCTGCCCGGCGTCTTCGTGAGCGCGGAGATGACCGCGACGTTTCCCGAGGACGGCTGCAACATCCACGTGACCGTGGCCAACATGACCGAGGCGCAGTTCGCCGAGGTCGATCGCCTGCGCGGCAACCTCTACGAGATGCTCGCCTTCGTCGAGGGCGAGATCGCCGGCGAAGCGGACGCGCCGGCGGGCAACCGGATCGCGTACTTCATGACGCATCCGCTGATGAGCACGCAGAACCGGCCCTACGGCCGCGAGGGCGCGCTGACGGCGGAGCACATCGAGAAGGCGCTGCTGCTGTTCCAGTGCCTCGAGGTCCGCAACGGCACGCGCACCCGCTCGCTCAACGACCTCACGCAACGGCTGGTCACGTCGCTCGACCGCGAGACGATCGAGCGCCTGGCGAACAAGCACGGCATCGTGCCGCGCGGCAAGACGCCCTGGCTCAAGGCGATCGTCGCGGGCTCCGACGACCACTCCGGCATCAACCAGGGCCGCACGTGGACCGAGTTCCCGACGCCCGAAGGCCGCGCGCCGGCGCCGAACGACGTCGTCGACGCGATCCGCGGCCGCAGGACCGCGATCGGCGGCGCGCACGGGGGGCCGGTCACCCTGGCGCACGCGATGGTCAAGCTGCTGTACGACGGCAACAAGCGCGGGCCGGCCGTCGGCGCCCCGGGGGCCAAGGCCGGGCCGAAGCCGGTCAGCATGGGAGGGCCGATCAACGACCTCCTCAACTTCGTCTTCGACGCGCAGGGCGGCGGCGTCTGGCGCAAGGTCTCGTTCCAGGCGCGCAACTGGCTGCACAAGGCCTTCGGCGCGCGCCGGAGCGAGCGCGCCGCCAACCGACCCTTCGAGGCGATCCTCGGCGACGAGGCGCGGGCGTTGCTCGGCGACGCCGCCTTCCGGCGGCAGCTCGCCGACGCCGCGCGCACCGACGACCGGATCTTCCTGGTGGTCAGCTCGCTCATCAACCGCATCTTCCGCCGCTACATCGCCCGCATCGCCTCGGCGCGCTCGCTCGACCTGATGCAGGTGATCAAGGAGGCCGTCGCGCTGGCGGCTTCGAACATCTTCGTCTCGCTGCCCTACCTGCTCAGCTACCTGCACCAGAGCTCGGACCGGCAGATCGTCGGCGAGATCCAGAAGCGCTTCGACTTCGCCGAGAAGCCCAAGCTCGTCCTGGTCACGGACACGTTCTTCGAGATCAACGGCGTCGCCCGGACCATCCGCAAGATGATCGACGAGGCCGAGCGCCGCGGCATCGACTTCACGGTGGTGACCTGCCTGCACGACCACGAGCGCGCCGAAGTCGTCGCCGCGGCCGACGTGCAGCGCTACGTCGACTCCGGCCAGCTCCGCATCCTGCCTGCGGTCGTCAACCTCGACTTCCCCGAGTACCAGGGCCTGCAGATCCGCGTGCCGCCGTTCCTCGACCTGCTCAAGCTCCTGCAGGAGAGCGGCTTCACCAAGATGCAGATCAGCACGCCGGGCGCGATCGGCGTCGCCGGCCTGCTCGCCGCCAAGCTGCTGCAGATCGAGACCTCGTCGACGTACCACACGAGCTTCCCCGAGTACGTCGAGAACTACACGCGCGACATCAGCCTCGAGGCGCTCGCGTGGAAGTACATGTGCCTCTTCTACCACTCGGTCGACGAGGTGGTGGTGCCGAGCAAGTTCATCGCCCGGTTGCTGCACGCCCGCGGCATGCGCAACCGCAAGCTGCTGATCCTCGATCGTTGGGTCGACGACGAGCGCTTCCATCCCAAGCATCACGTCGATGGCTGGTGGCAACGCCATGGCGTGCCGGAGGGCGCGTTGACGTTCCTCTACGTCGGTCGCGTCGGCCTCGAGAAGAACCTCGACACCCTCGCCGACGCGTTCGTCGCCGTGCGCCGGACCTTTCCGGCCGTCCATCTCGTGGTCGTCGGCGACGGCCCGTATCGCAAGACGCTGCAGGAGCGCCTGGCGGGCGAGGCGGTGACGTTCACCGGGTTCCTCGAAGGCAAGGAACTGTCGATCGCCTACGCGTCGTCCGACGTGAAGCTGTTCCCGAGCACGACGGACACCTGGGGCAACGCGCCGCTCGAGGCCCAGGCGTCCGGACTGCCCGTCGTCGTCTCCGACCAGGGCGGCCCGCAGGAGCTGATGGTCGACGGCGTCACCGGCTTCCGAGTCCGCGGCCGCGACGTCGACGCCCTGGCCGTGGCGATGCGCGCCTTGGTCGATGGCGCGACGCGCGCCCGGATGGGCGCCGCCGCGCGGTCCTTCGTCGTCGAGAACCGCCTCGAGGCGCCGTTCTCCGCGATCCTCGAGTCCGACGGCTATCGCGCACGCGTCAAGCAACGCAAGAAGCAGCTCGAACTGCACGACGACGACGATGCGCCCGCCGCGCCGGACCACGTCGAACGCTACCTCCTCGACCACCGCATCGTCCGCGCGACGTCGTTCGCCTCGGAGTCCGCATGAGCCAGGCCCTGATGTTCGTCGGCGGCGGTCTCGCCGCCCTGGCGGGCGCGCGATGGCTGCGCGCCCGGCTGCTGCTCTCCCGCGCCAAGCACCCGTCGTTGCGCGGCCATGCGCGCATCGCGCGTCGGGTCGCCCGGTGGATTCCCTACTACGGCTACGGCGATGCCGAGTTCTTCGCGACCGACGACGCGCCGGCGGAGGTCGCGGACCGGCGTCGGGCGGCCTTCGAGCGGCTCGCCGACCAGTTCCGGCGCAAGGCGCCGCGCACGTTGGCGGCGGGCGCGGCGCTCGAGGAAGGGCTCGCCGACGTCGACTTCGTCAACCAGTACCGGGTGCCGTTCCAGTTCCGCGAGCGCGTACGCCGCGCGTTCCCGCTCGGCCTCGTCGCCCAGGCGACGCGCGGCCGCCACATCCAGGACCTGGACGGCAACTGGAGCCTCGACGTGACGGGCGCGTACGGCGTCAACGTCTTCGGCCACCACTTCTACAAGGGCTGCATCGACCGGGCCGCCGACCGCGCGCGCCCGCTCGGTCCCGTGCTCGGCCCGTACCACCCGGTCGTCGCCGACAACGTCGCGCGCATCAAGCGCATCGCGCGCAAGGACCAGGTCTCGTTCCACATGTCGGGCACGGAGGCCGTCATGCAGGCGGTCCGGCTGGCCCGCTACCACACCGGCAGGTCGCACATCGTGCGCTTCTGCGGGGCCTACCACGGCTGGTGGGACGGCGTGCAGGCCGGCGTCGGCAACCCGCGGCCGGCGCACGAGGTCTACACGCTGGCCGACCTGTCCGAGGCGTCGCTCGAGGTCCTGCGCACGCGCAAGGACATCGCCTGCGTGTTGATCAACCCGCTGCAGGCGATGCACCCCAACGCCAACGCCCCGAGCGACTCGATGCTCGTCACGGGCTCGCGCAGCGTCCGCTACGACAAGCACGTCTACGCCCGCTGGCTGCGCCGGCTGCGCGACGTCTGCACCGAGCGCGGCATCGTGCTGATCTTCGACGAGGTCTTCCTCGGCTTCCGTCTCGCGATCGGCGGCGCCCAGGAGTACTTCGGCGTCGACGCCGATCTCGTGACCTACGGCAAGACGATCGGCGGCGGACTGCCGATCGGCGTCGTCGCCGGCCGCGCGGCCTTGATGAAGCGGTACCGCGACGACAAGCCGACGGACATCTGCTTCGCCAGGGGCACGTTCAACTCGCATCCCTACGTGATGGCGGCGATGAACGAGTTCCTCCAGCATCTCGACTGGCCGGAGGTGCAGGCGACGTGGCGTGAGATCGACGCGCAGTGGGACTCGCGCGCCGACGAACTGAACCGACGCCTCGCCGAACGGCAGCTGCCGATCCGCGTCGCCAACATGGTCAGCATCTGGGCCACCGTGTTCACGCAGCCGAGCCGCTACAGCTGGATGTTCCAGTACTACCTGCGCGCCGCGGGCATCGCGATGAGCTGGGTGGGCAGCGGCCGCTTCCTCTTCAGCCACGACTTCACGGAGGCGGACTTCGCGGAGTTCATGGAGCGGTTCGTCGCCGCCGCCGAGACCATGGTCGCGGACGGTTGGTGGTGGACGGCGCCGCACCTGACCGACAAATGGATCAAGAAGCGCGTGCTGCGCGAGACGCTCGCAGCCCTGATGGGTCGGCGACCGGCGGCCGGCGCGGGCGAAGCGGTCGAAGCGCCAGCGCCGGCGCCGCAGGCTCCGGCCGCGGCGTCGGTCGAGATTCCCCGACCGCAGCCGGCGCGCGACGCCGCAGTGGCCGGCTGATCGCCGGGACGTCGCGTGCGGCCCGAGGTCGATCCTGGCCGCCGCACGCGCGCGGATTCACGGGCGCAGCCACGCGCGACGAACCCCCGGTCCGTCGCCGGGTCGGCCCGTCGGTGCGCCGGTCAGCCGACGCGGCGCAGCGGCTCGGGCCAGTCGGTCATCGGATCGCGGAACTCGCCGCGCAGCAGGCACAGCGGCGCCTTCCAGTAGATCCGGATGTCGTGGAACGGATCCGTGAGGATCTTCGTCAGCCAGACGAGGCCGTGGCCGGGCGCGACCGTGGCCATCAGCCAGACCGTGCGCAGCAGCACCGCGCCCGCGCCGACGGTGATCCACAGCACGGCGACGTGGTGCGCGTAGCCGTACGCGCCGTCCCAAGGCGCCAGCGCGCCGAACAGCGTCGGCGTCGCCCAGGGCAGCAGCGTCGACAGAGCCCACACCGACATCAGCACGTACTTGCGGACGAGGTTGTAGCCGACCTTGATCGCTTCCTTGTGCTCGTGGCTGACGCCGTTCTCGACGTCGAAGCCCTTGGGCTCGAAGAAGAAGTGACCGGACTGCCGCGTCACCATCGACACGCCCCAGCCGAGGAAGGCGCTGACCACCGGATCGACGAACAGGTAGACGTACGCGACGACGAAGCTGATCGCGCTGATCAGGTGCAGCGTCTGGTTGATCCGGCTGTGGTGGTAGAACCGATGGTCGTCCCAGCGCTGGGTCGCCAGCGCCTCGCGGAACGACATCGACGGGAGCGGGGTCGAGGTCATGGGGTTTGCGGGGTCGGAGGTTCGGCCGTCGCCGGCGCACGCAGCAGCGGTTGGCCGACGCGGATCAGGCTGCCTTCGCCCAGGCCATCGCAGAGCGCGTGGCCCTTGGTCGCGAAGACCAGGATGGTGCTGCCGTGCTGGAACCAGCCGAGTTCGTCACCGCGGCGGTAGCCGGCTTCGACGTCGATCGGCTTGGGGCCCTTCTTGCGCAGATCGACGTCGGTGCCGAGGCAGTGCAGGCGCACGCTGGCGACGAGGATCGCGGCGACGGCGACGAGCGCGACGCGGCCATGGCCGTCGCGCGGCGTCAGTTCGACGACGGCGCGTTCGTTCTTGGTGAACAGCGCCTCGACCCGCTGCATGGCGATCGGATTGACGTTCCAGGTGTCGCCCGAGATGTAGACGACGCGTCGCACCGCGGCGTCGCAGGGCGCGTGGAAGCGGTGGTAGAAGCTCGCCTTGAGGCGCAGCGTCACGTAGACGCCGTCGCGGTACCGCTCGACGAGGGCGGGGTCGCCGAGCAGATCTTCGAGGCGGTACGGGAAGCCCTTGGCCTGGAAGACGCGCGTGCCGTCGACGTGGCCGTGCGCGCCGACGATGGCGTCGCACGGGCTGACGAGGACGCCGGGCGTGGGGTCGATCGGGCGGGCGCCGGGCCGCAACTCGCGGATGAAGCAGTCGTGCAGCGAGCGGAAGCGGCGCTGCTTGCTGTCCGAGAGATCGAGGTCGCGCGAGAACAGCCGCCAGAACGCGATCGTCAGGCCGGTGAACGGCCCGGTCGGGATCTTGCTGAAGCCGCCCATCAGCCGCGTCGCCAGACGGCGCGGGATGCGATTGGTCAGCAGGAAGTTCCAGTCTTCGCGTCCAGGCAGCATGCGCCGACGCGGGGTCGCGCGTGGATCACGCTTGCGGTTGGAGAGCTGCTTGGCGAGTTCTCGCAGGGGCATGCCGCTCGGGCGCGTCGGGCGGACCGGTCGCTCGTCGCGCGACGGAATGCTCCCCGCGATGGTGCAAGCGCGGTTTGCTTCGCATGAAGATCCGGCGTGTGCCGCGTTCGCCTGCTATAGCTCGCGCATGCGCTGCCTGCCTGTCGTCCGCCGATGCCTGGCGGCCCTCGTCTCGACCATGGCGTCTTGGAGCGTGGCCGTCGCGTTGCTGCCGATCGCGGCGCATGCGCAGGACGACCCCAAGCCTGCGCCGAAGCCCGCCGTCGCGCTCGCGCCGCTCCCGGCCGACTTCGCCGATCGCGCGACGTGGCGCTCCGACGAGATCGGCGTCGGCGTGCAGCTGCGCTTCCGCTGGTTCGAGAAGCTCTACGCGGGGCCGCAGAGCCTGACCCTCGTCGAGGTCGAGCCCAAGGCCGACGTGCGCTTCGACGTCGTCGCACCCGGCGTGCGCACCAAGACCAGCGCGATGGGCGCGCAGAACGGCGCGCTCGCGGCGATCAACGGCGGCTTCTTCGCCATCGAGAGCACCGGCTTGTCGACGGGCCTGCTGCGCATCGACGGCGCGATGGTGGTGCCAGCGAAGCCCGGGCAGGCGAGCCTCGGCATCGGCGAGGACCAAAGGCTGCGCGTGGCGACGCGGCCGGAGGGCGACTGGCCCGAGGTCGTCGATGCGCTCGGCGCCGGCCCGATGCTGCTGCGCAGCGGCGCGATCGTCGGCCACGGCGCGCGCCAGCGCGGCATAAGGCATCCGCGTTCGGCGGTCGGCGTCAGCAAGGACGGCGCGGTCGTGTGGCTGACGGCCGATGGCCGCACCGACAAGGCCGCCGGCCTCGCGCACGAAGAGACCGCGGCGATCCTGCAAGCGCTCGGCTGCTTCGACGCCGTCAACCTCGATGGCGGCGGCAGCACGACGATGTGGGTCGCTGGCCGCGGCGTCGTCAACTACCCGTGCGACAACAAGAAGTACGACCACGCCGGCGAACGCGCCGTCGCCAACGCCGTGCTGCTGCGCGCGGCGGCGGTGGTGGTCGTCGACGACGCGCAGGCGACGCTCCGCGGTGATGGGTGGCAGCGGGCGACGGTCGCGGGCGGCAGGGGGGTGATTGGCGGCGGGTATGCGCGGTGGGCGAAGACGGCGGGTGCGCCGTCCACGGATGGCGAGGCGCCGAGTGCCGAGTTCGCCGCGGAGTTGCCGTTCGCCGGCGCGTGGCGGGCGATGGCGTGGCTGCCGGCGGATGGCGACGCAGCGGGACCGTGGCGCGTGGTGGTTGGCGAGGGTGGCGCGGCGAAGGAGGTCGCGGGCAAGCGCGGGGAATGGGTGGAGGTCGCGCGCGTCGAGGTGGGGGCGGAGCGGCGGGTGGTGGTGCGGGTGGGTGGGGTGGC
>JBEITC010000355.1:0-4353 GCA_040375075.1 Planctomycetota bacterium
GCCGGCGCGGCAGGCGTCGGCGCGCTTCGCCGCCGGCGTCGTCGCGGCCGCGCGTCAGTTGCCGACGCGGCAAGAGCTCGAGCAGTCCGACCTCGTCGCGACGGCGCTGCGCGTCTGCCGCCAGCTGTTGGTCGCCGCCGCGATCCTGGCGGCGGTCGGCGCGCTGTGGCATGCCGGCATGATCGGTCCGACCCGGTCGGACACGCTGCAGGCGTCGCCGGGCGTGCTGGAGCAGGAGATCCGCCAGCTCGACGCCCGCATCCAGTCGGGCGCCGTGCCGCCGCCGGCCGCCGAGCGGGGCCGCTGAGCCGTCGAGCATGGCCTCGCTGCGGTCGTGGATCGTGGGTGCGGCGGTGGCGAGCTTCGCCGCCGGCGCCTTCGCCGGCTACGCGCTGGCTCCGCACGGCGCAGGTCTCGAGATCCCGCCCGCCGAGCAGGCGTACGCCGCCGACCTCGGCCAGCGCTACGGACTGCGGTCGGCGCAGGTCCGCCAGTTGCGCCACGTTTTGCAGCATCAGCGCGAGCGCGAGATCGCGATCCTGCTGACCGCCCAAGGCAGCCAGCTGCCGCAGCCGCAGATGGGGGAGATGCTGGCGCTGCGGACCGCGACGGAACAACGCATTCGAGCCTTGCTCGACGACGAGCAACGGGCACGCTACGACCGCGACAGCCGACCGCCCGGGCGCGAGCCCGCCGCGGCCGACAGTCGCTGAACGCGTCCGCCGCGCGCGACCCCCGAAGCGGCGAACCGACAGGACGACATCATGAGGAGCATCGGCATCGACCCCGGCGACCTGGCAGTCAAGGTCGTCGAACTCGACGGCAGCTACAAGCGCGCCCGCTTGCTGCACGTCCACGTCGGCTCCGCCGGCGCTCCGACCGCGGTGCCCGCTGCCCGCTGCGCCACCGTCGCCGGCATCGCCAAGGCCGCGCTGGCCGAGGGCATGAAGGGCGAGGTCGCGCTCGGCCACCCGTGCCGCGAGGCGGTGCTCCGCACGCTGGAGCTGCCGTTCCAGGGCCACGACGCGATCCGCAAGGTCGTCAAGGCGGAGATCGAAGGCGAGATCCAGAGCCAGGCGATCGACGACATGGTCGTCGACTTCCTCGAACTCGGCCCCGGCGCCAGCGGCGGCACGCGCGTGCTGGTCGCGTCGGTGCCCAAGGCCGGCCTGCGCACGCAGCTGGCGGAGCTCACGGCCGCGGGCGTCGAGCCCGAGGACGTCGATCTCGACACGATGGCGCTCTGGCGCGCCGCGCACTTCGCCGGCGCCTTCGCGCTGGCCGAGGGCGAGACGGCCGCCGCGCCGCGCACGACCGTCGTCGTCGACATCGGCTCGCGCAGCGTCAAGGTGCTGCTCGTCGAGGGCGACAAGCTCGTCGAGATGCGCGCGCTGCGCATCGGCGAGAGCGCGGTCGCCGACGAGGTCGCGCGCAAGCACGGCCTCGATCCGCTGGCCGCGCGCGCGGCGGTGCATCAATGCCTGCTCGCCGGCGGCGACATCACGGTCGACGCTGCGACCCTGGCGGCGCCCGCCGTGGCCGAGGGCGAGACCGCCGCGCCCGCGGCCCCGTCCGTCAAGATCACGGTCGACCACGACGAGGTCGAGGCCGCGCACACGGCGTGGCTGCAGCGCCTCGCCCGCGAGCTGACGCGCTACCTGACCGCTTCCGGCCGCGCCGACCAGGTGCGCGCCGTCCACGTCACCGGCGGCGCTGCCAGCATCCCCGGCACCAGCGAGATGCTCGCGGCCGTGTTCGGCTTCGCGCCGCAGCCGCTCGACGTGCTCGCCAAGCTGCAGCACGAGCTGACGCCCGAGCAGGTCGCCGACCTCGGCCCGCGCATCGCCACCGCCGTCGGGCTCGCGCTCGGCCGCCTCGGCGGCCCGAAGGGCTTCCAGCTGCGCCAGGAGGACCTGGTGCTGACGCGCGGCTTCGAGCGCGTGAAGTTCCCGCTGGCGATCGCGTGCATGCTCGGCCTGCTCGCCATCTTCGTGCAGTGGAACCGCCAGCAGGTCGAGCTCGGCAACCTCGAGCTCCGGCTGGGCAGCACGTACCAGGACCCGAAGGATCCGAAGAAGGTCAGCTTCTACGGCATGCTGCACTCGGTGTTCCGTTCCGGCTGGTTCGACAAGCCGGACCACTTCCGCTTCGAGCAGCAGAAGGGCAAGGACTACTCGAGCAAGGACCTGGTCGCCGACCTCGCGGCGCTGCCGGTGCAGGATCGCGTGCGCTTCGTGCGCGACAAGCTGCGGCTCGTCGCCGACCAGAAGCAGAAGCAGTCCGGCGTCTACGAGGACGTCTCGGTCGAGTCGGGCCTGGCCGTGCTGGTGCGGTGGGCCGAGATCATGAAGGAGCTCGAGCCGTCGCTCGGCCGCTTCCTGGTCACCAAGATCGACCTCAACATGGCGGCGCCCAATCGCCGGCTGACGTTCACGATCGCCTTCCGCGGCGACGACTTCCGCTCGCGTCGCGAGGCGCTGAAGGTGGCGCTCGACGCCGAGCTGACGAAGGACGACTCGCCGTTCGAGAAGCCGGACCCGCGCAAGGGCGGCGAGAGCGAGAAGGTCGAGCAGTTCCGCGACACCGCCGAATCGGGCGTCGCCGGCGCGTACTACACGATCTCGCTCGAGGTGAAGGACGCGTTCCAGGCCTTCGGCCCGAGCCGGGGCGCGGGCGGCACGAGCGTCGGCGCGGCGCCGACGCGCGCGGACGGGTCCGCCAACGAGGTCGCCGCCAAGGAGACCGGCCGATGAACAAGTTCTTCCGCGAGCTCGACCTCTACAAGGGCATCGTGCTGGCCGCCGTGCTGCTGATCCCGATCGGCCTGTGGCTCGTCAGCGCGCAGAAGGAGCGCATCGTCGCGTGCACGCGCGCGATCGACGACGCCAAGCGCGCCGGCGGCCTGCTCGAGGAGATCGGCAGCCTGCAGCGCAAGGTGGAGATCGTCGTGCAGAACAAGCGCGGCATGTCCGACGCGATCGAGAAGCCGACGACCTACCTCGAAGGCCAGATCATCGCCGCCGGCGGCAGCGCGCTGAAGTCGAGCGACTTCGTGCTGCAGAGCCCGAAGGTCGACCCCGGCACGCTGCCCGGCAGCAAGCAGGCGGTCAACGACCACGTGCTCGACGTGCTGTGGCCGCGCAAGGAGCTGTCGGTGCCGATGGACTTCCTCTACGCGGTGCTCTTCAACTGCGAGAGCGGCGCGGGCATCGCCGCCGGCCAGGGCCAGCAGTCGGTGTGGAAGCTGCGCACGCTCGAGGTGCTCAACGCCACCGACGAGCGCCTGATGCAGGCGTCCAAGACGCCGCCGGCCGAGCTGCAGGACAAGTGGACCATCCGCCGGATGTCGTTCGTCCGCCGCGAGCCTGCCCAGGCGAAGGGCAAGTGACGTGATGCGGGCGCGCGCCGTCCGCTGCGCCCTGCTCGCCGCGGCGCTGGCCGCGGCCTCCTGCACGTCGGTCGTGCGCTACACCGACGCGCTGGTCGACGCCGGCCAGGGCCGCTCGCTGTTCACGCGGCTGCCGGCGACGGTCGGCGGCACGGCCGGCTTCGCCGTCGGCATCCCGGTCGACGTCGCGGCCTTCGTGCCGCTGTGGATCTACTACCGCTCGCTGCCGCGCGAGACGCGCGACCCGTTGTCGGTGTTCCTGTTCCCGTCCTTCGTGCTGTGGAAGGTCGGTGTCCTGTTCGGCGCGCCGTTCGACGCGGTCGAGTGGGCGGTCTGGCGTTCGTGGCACGACGCGCCCGACATGACGCCGCAGGAGCGCGAGGCGATCGAGCGCGAATGGGACGCGCGCGGCGCGTACCCGGTGTACCCGGTGACGCCGATCCGGCCGCGAGCCGCCGGAGGAACGCGCGCGTGAACGATCGCTCGGTGGCGCTGAAGAAGCTCGCCGAGCGCGTGCTCGGCGAGGGCGGCGACCTGCCGTTGGCGATGTTGCTGGAGCAGCTGGTGCCGGTGAAGGCGTTGCGCGAGCTGGCGCGCGATCTCGGCCTGACGCCCAAGGGCGGCTTCCGGCTGGCCAAGGCGCCAGCCCGCGTGCTCGCTCCGTTGCTCGCCGAACAGCGCGAGCCGGAGCGCCTCGACAAGGTGCTGGCGCTGCTGGCGCCGTCGACCGCCACCGCCACCGCCGCCGCGGCAGCCGGCGACGACGACGAGCCGGCGACGGCGACCGACCCGCTGCTGGCGCTGAGCAACGCCGAGCTCGTGCGGCTGCGCGCCGACCTCGAACGCGCGCGCGAGGCGCAGAACCGCGCGCACGAACGCGAGAACGACCTGCAGCGCCGGCTCGACGACGCGAGCGCGGAGTTGGCGCGCGCGCGCGCCGAGGCGGCCGCGCCGAAGGCGCCAGC
>JBEITC010000428.1:0-3663 GCA_040375075.1 Planctomycetota bacterium
GCCGACGAGCTTCGCCGCGACGAAGCGATCGATCGGCGCATCGCCCCACGCCGCCGCGGGCACGGCCGGCCGCTGCAGCGGCTGGTAGGCCCAGCGCTGCTGCGCCGACGCGGCGGCGGCACAGCATGCGGCGGTCACGACGAGGAAGAGAGAGCGGCGCATGGCGGCGAGGAGTGAGCGGATCATGAAGAAGCGGCGAGGAACCACAACCCCCGCGCGTCGGCGACGCGCGCGTTCATCGCGCATTCATGCAAGGCCACGTCGAACGCTGACACGGCTGCAGATGTTGCCTCCATGCGATCGAGGTGATCGCGACTCGCCAGCCCCCACTTCTGCACCGAACCACCATGCTTCACGACGAGAACCCGAACGGCTCGAACCCGTCCACGACCCCGCACCTCGCCGACCTCATCGCCCAGCAGCCGACCCGCCGCACGCTCCTCGCCGGCGCCGCCGGCGCTGCCGCTGCCGCGCGCTTCTTCGGCGCCTCGGCCTTCGACGGCACGCTGCTCGACCGCGCCGCGCGCAACGCCGCGAGCGCGCTGCCGACCGGCCCGATCACCTTCACCGAAGTGCCGCCGAGCGCGGCCGACACCTTCGTGGTGCCGCAGGGCTACAGCGCCCAGGTGATCATCCCTTGGGGCACGCCGCTGTCGTCGACCGCGCCGGCCTTCCAGGAAGACGGCAGCAACACCGCCGCGGACCAGGAGCAGCAGGTCGGCTTCAATCACGACGGCCTGCACTTCTTCCCGCTCGGCGTCGGACCGTTCCGCAACCGCCGCGGCCTGCTCGTGCTGAACCACGAGTACACCGACGCATCGCAGATCTACTCGGCCGCGCAGGGCTCGAGCATCACGCCGGACGCCGCCGGCGCCGAGAAGGTCCAGAAGGCCCTCGCCGGCCACGGTGTCAGCGTCGTCGAGGTCGCGCGCCAGGCGGACGGCACGTGGAGCCACGTGCTCAACTCGCCGTACAACCGCCGCATCACCGGCAACACGCCGGTCGCCTTCAGCGGCCCGGTGAGCGAGTCGCACCCGCTGCTGCAGTCGACGGTCACGCCGGCCCCGCTCGGCACGCTCAACAACTGCGGCCACGGCTACACGCCGTGGGGCACGTACCTCGCCGCCGAGGAGAACTTCAACGGCTACTTCGGCACGTCGCAGCTCGGCTGGACGCCGACCATGCTCGAGGCCCGCTACGGCGTGACCGCCGTCGGCTTCGGCTACAACTGGCACCGCGCCAGCGCCCGCTTCGACCTCGCGCAGAACCGCAACGAGGTCAACCGCTTCGGCTGGGTCGTCGAGATCGATCCGTTCGATCCGACGTCGACGCCGAAGAAGCGCACGGCGCTCGGCCGCGTCAAGCACGAAGGCGCGACGGTCACCGAGGCCAAGGGCCGCGCGATCGTCTACAGCGGCGACGACGAGAACGGCGACTACGTCTACAAGTTCGTCGGCTCGCAGACCTGGAAGTCGCTGCGCGACCAGGGCCTCGACCCGCTCGACCACGGCACGCTGTACGTCGCTCGCTTCGACGCGAACGGCACCGGCGAGTGGCTGCCGCTCGTCCACGGCACGGGCCCGCTGACCGTCGCCAACGGTTGGGCCGACCAGGCCGACGTGCTGATCCGCACGCGCATGGCCGCCGACGCGCTCGGCGCGACGCGCTGCCACCGGCCGGAGTGGGTGTCGGTCCACCCGCGCACGGCCGACGTCTACGTGACGTTCACCAACGGCTCGGGCAACAGCGCGCCGGTCAACAGCGGCCGCGCGACCAACCCCTACGGCCACATCGTCCGCCTCGGCCACGCCCGCGGCGACCACACGCAGGACCAGTTCGTCTGGGACATCTTCCTGCTCGCCGGTGACAGCCAGTACGACCCGCTCGTCCCCGCCGGCCAGGCGCTGTTCGGCTCGCCGGACGGTCTCTGGATCGACGACGACGGCCGCTGCTGGATCCAGACGGACATCAGCAACAGCTCGCAGAACCGCCCGGACCGCGGCTACGACCGCATCGGCAACAACCAGATGCTGTGCGCCGACCCGCAGACCGGCGACCTGCGCCGCTTCCTGACCGGCCCGCGCGGCTGCGAGATCACCGGCGTGATCACGACCCCGGACCGCAAGACGATGTTCGTCAACGTCCAGCACCCGGGCGAGTCGACCACGTTCTGGAACGCCCAGTTCGGCGCGCCGACGACGGCCAACCCGTCGTCGGTCAGCAGCTGGCCGTTCGGCGGGCGCCCGCGCCCGTGCACCGTCGTCATCCGCAAGGACGACGGCGGCGTGATCGGCACCTGAGAGACTCCTGTGGCGCCGCAAGGCGCCGGGCCGGGGCTGCCTGCGGGCCCCGGTCGTCCAACGCGGCGGCCCTGGACAGAGGGACACGAGACGAGACAGGACTGATGGAGCAGGGCCGTCGCCGCGGCCAGACCTTCGCCCGCCGCCGGGCGCCGCGCTACGGTGCGCGGCCGCAATGACCGCCCAACTGCTGAGCCTCCGCCGCCACCTGCAGGAGTGGGCGACCCGTCCGGCGAACGAGAAGCTGCTGCGCGTCGACCAGGAGACGCAGCTGCGCGACTCGCTGAACGACCCGAAGCGCCGGCCGCAGGTCTACCTCGCCGCCTGGATGCTCGGCACGTGGCAGCTCGGCCACGGCCTGTGGCGCGTGCTCGACGGCGACGGCGAAGGCTTCGACGAAGCGCGCACCGGCCAGGCCATGCGCCGCTGCTCGCTGCTGCTGCGCGAACGCCATCAAGGTCCAGCGCAGCGGCGCGCCGGCGCGACCAAGCTGCCGTTCTCGCGCCTGCACGGCGCCTGGACGGCGCTGCTCGGCCTCGCACTCGGCGACCCGGGCGCGGACCCGCTGTACGAACTGCTGCGCGACGAGCCGGAGTCGACGTTCGCCGAGAGCGAGACGATGCCGCTGTTCGTCCGCGAGCTGCTCGCGCTGCACGCCGGCCAGCGGCCGACGCTGACGCCGCGCCTGGGCCCGTACCAGGAGGTGCTGATGCACTGGCAGGGCGACAGCCGCGTGTTCGGCCAGCGCCTCGCCGAGCTGCTCGACCTGCACCTCGAGGGCACGCAGGGCGCGGGCGCGCCGTTCGACGACATGGCGTGCAAGCTGTACCCGGTCGAGGCGCTGGCGGTGCGCTCCGTGCGCGACTGGCTGGAGCTGCCGACGCCGAAGATCGACCACCCGCTGATGCACACCAACCTCGGCCAGATGCAGCCCAGCCGGCCGTGGCCACAGGACGAACTGGTCGCGCGCCTCGAGCGCGAACTGCGGCGGCGATGACCGGGCTCGCCGACGCCGAGCTCGCCCGCCGTGCGGCCGCGCGCCGCGTCGTGCTGAAGGACGAGCCCGAGGCGCTCGTCGAGATCCTCGGCGACGGCGCCGACGCCGTGGTGCGCAAGACCTACCGCACGCGGGGCCTGCGCTGGCTGCAGACGTTCTGCCGGCAGAGCCGCGCCGAGCGCGAACACCGCCACCTCGCCGCCATCGTCGCCGCCGACGTGCCGTGCCTCGTGCCGCGCGGCTGGTCGGCCGTGCGCCGCGGCCTGGGCACCGCGGCCTCGACGCTGGTGACGGAGTTCGTGGCGGACACCGCGTCGCTGAAGGACGCGCTGCGCGCGCTGCCACCCGGCGACCCCGCCGCGGCGC
>JBEITC010000278.1:0-5425 GCA_040375075.1 Planctomycetota bacterium
CCGCCGCGGCGGCGCCGATCGCGACGACGAACACGCCGATCGTCTCCGACGCGTCGCCGATCGCCAGACGCACGACGCCGGGCGACGGCGCGTCGCCCGCCGTCAAGCCGTCGGCGCCAGCGCCCCACGCCGCGACGAGGCGCGCCGCGTCGCCCGCGCCAACGTGGATCGCCGCGGCGGTCGCGCCGACGAGGGGCATCGCCTCGCCGAGGAAGGCCGCGAGCGCCGCCGGGACGTCGTCGTCGCCGATGGCGGCGAGGTGCGCGCGCTGCAGCGCCTCGTAGACGGGCGCCGGCAAGAGGTGTTCCTGGGTTCCAGCGTTGGTGGCGCGCATGGGCAAGGGGCTCGCAGGCTCAAGGAGCCGTGCGCGCCCGTCAAGCGCATGGTGCGGACAAACGGCTACGCAAAAGGGACCACGCCGAAGGAGGCAGGCACATCGCCGTCATCGGCGCGGCGGCAGCGTCAGCACCGGGCTGACGGCGACGGTCCGCTCCCCATCGACGAGCAGCGCCTGGAAGTGCGCCGGGCCGTCCGCCGGGAACGCGCTGCCGGGGATCGTGGCCTTCGCACGCGCCACGCCGGTCCGCTCCATCGGCACGCTCCAGTGCGGCGGCCAATGCAGTCCGGCGGTCACGCCGCCGCCAAGCTCGTGCTGGCCGGTCTGCTTGGCCGCGACGAGGCGCAGGCGTCCGCGCAACGACGCGCACTCGACCTCCAGCTCGAAGCGGTCCTTCGCCGCGTCGAACGCGCCGCGCAGCTGCAGCGGCACGGGCGCGACCGGCGGCTGCGGGACGTCGACGCCGACCGGCTGCGCGAGGCTCGCAGCGACGCGCTCGGCGAGCCACGGACTGAACGCCTCGGCGCCCTTGCGGTTGAAGTGCGACGCGTCGTACCAGAGTTCGCGCGCGAACAGCGCCGGGTTGTCGGCGACGACGTCGAGCGCGAGCACGCGCGCCTCCTCCTGGTACGCGGCGACGTGGCCGCGTCCGAAGTAGTCGTGCATCCAGCTCGGCATCACGACGTAGATCGGCTCGATGCCGGCGGCGCGCAGCCGCGCTGCCTGCCGCCGCAGGAGGCCGAGCGCCTCCGGCCCCGTGAGCCACGCCGGCGCGATGTCGTCGACCTTGGCGCCGAGCCGGCCATCCCAGCGCGCCGTCTAGCGCTCGAACTCCTCGTGCTCCGCGATCATCGGCGCCATGTCGGAGACCGCCGGATCGTTCCAGCCGCCGTCGCGCACGGGGTAGATCTTCGGCAGCGGCTCGCCGCGCCCGACGATCAGGCGCTCCTTCACGATGCGGTCGGCCTGCCCGATGCACAGCGCGTTGGTCAGCGTGTGGGCGAGGACGAAGCCGGTCTCGGTCACCTTGTTCCACAGGCCGTGGTCGTCGGTGAGCACGGCCTGCATGCGCGGCAGGAACGAACGCAGCGTGTGCAGCTCGATCTCCTGGTCGGTGAACCAGTAGCCGCCGCGGATCTGCTGCCGCCACGAGTGCAGCTCGATGACGACGCGCTTCAGGGCGGGAGAGCGGTGGCGCAGGATCCACTCGACCACTTCGTCGTGATCGACCTGCCGCAGGCCGCTGAGGGCCGCGTTGAAGGACTTCGTCGGCACGCCGAGCTGCGCCATGCGCGCGTCGAAGAGCTCCGGCCGGACGCCGTAGTTGAAGCGGCTGCTACCGAGGAACAGCGTGTCGACGTCAGCGACCTGCGACTGCAGGTGGACGATCTTCTGGCGCGTCCAACTGAAGAACGGCATCGGGTCGGCGTGCCGGATGGCCGTCGACGTGCCGAACATGCCGACCAGGAACAGCGCGACGTGGGCGAGGCGGCGGATCACGTTCGTTCCCTCAGAACTGGAAGTAGATGAAGGGACGCGCCGCGAGCGGCACGCAGGACAGGGCGATCGCGGCGACGACGCCGAACAGCAGCGTCACCAGCCAGGCCGGCAGCGCGCGCCGCAGCGGCTCGTAGAGGCGCCGGCTCGCGGCCACGTGCAGCAGCAGCAACGGGGCCACGACGGCGAGGAAGCGCACGCCGATCGGCCAGTCGACGAGGCCGGCGCCGAGGCTGACTTCCTTGGCGCCGGGCGAGCCGAGGAACAGCCACGCCTTGGCCATCACCCACGAGTCCTCCCACGTGCGCGCGCGGAAGAAGATCCACGCCAGCAGCACCGTGTAGATCGTCAGCGGCCGCGACAGCAACGACAGGCGGCCCGGCCCGGCGACCCGCAGCCACTCCTTGTGCACGACCAGCGCGAGCCCGTGGATCGCGCCCCAGACGACGAACGTCCAGCCGGCGCCGTGCCACAGGCCGCCGAGCAGCATGGTCAGCATCAGGTTGCGGTGCGTGAACCAGCGCGAGCCGCGGTTGCCGCCGAGCGAGATGTACAGGTAGTCGCGCAACCAGCTCGACAGGCTCATGTGCCATCGACGCCAGAAGTCGGTGATGCTCGACGCGAGGTACGGGAAGCGGAAGTTCTCGCACAGCTCGTAGCCCAGCAGGCGCGCCGTGCCGATCGCCATGTCGCTGTAGCCGGAGAAGTCGCAGTAGATCTGGATCGCGTAGCAGACGACGGCGATCCAGATCGACGTGGCCGAGTAGTCGGCGGGCGGGCCGAACGACTCGCCCGGCGGCACCTGCACGCCGAACGGCGGCCCGAACACCTGGTCGACGGGCCCGGCGATCAGGTCGGCGACGACCGACTTCTTGATGAAGCCCGAGAGGAACTGGCCGACGGCGCGGTGCACATCGACGTCGCGGAAGCGCCGCACGGTGTCGAGCTGCGGCAGGAAGGTCGACGCGCGCACGATCGGCCCCGCGACCAGCTGCGGGAAGAACGTGACGTACAGCAGGAAGTCGAGCGGCGAGCGGACCGGCTTGAGCTCCCCGCGCCAGACGTCGAGCGTGTAGCTCATCGTCTGGAAGGTGAAGAAGCTGATGCCGACGGGCAGGACGATCTGCAGCGTCACCGGGCTCGCCGGCAGGCCGAGCCACTGCAGGAAGACGACGGCCGAGTCGGCGAAGAAGTTGAAGTACTTGAAGAAGCCGAGGGTGCCGAGGTTGTAGCAGAGGCTCAACCACAGCCAGCGCTTGGGCTTCTCGCCGCGCGCCCGCGCCGCGTCGATGCGCAGCGAGCACCACCAGTCGCACATCGACGCGCCGACGATCAGCGCGAGGAAGCGCCAGTCCCAGCAGCCGTAGAAGTAGAGGCTGGCGGCGAGCAGCACGTGCTTCCGCGGCGCGTTGCTGCGCAGCAGCCAGTGCACGCTGAACACCAGCAGGAAGAACAGCAGGAAGCGCGGCTCGGAGAAGATCATCGAGTACGGCGGACGAAGGGCGCGCGGACGAAGGGCGCGCGGACGACGCGCATCGGTCGAATCCTATCGGCGGCGATTACGGCCTGCCCGAAGCACGTCGCCGGATGAGATCGAACGGCGCCCTCGCGCCGGTGGCGCAGGACGTTCGCTCACAGACGGCACCGGTCGGCGAGCCCAGGCTCGCGCCAGCGCGCCGGCCCCGCGTCCGGCCGCGTCGGCACGCCCGCGAGCGACGAGGCGCAGGCGTCCGCGCAACGACGCCGAACACGGCGCCTGACGTCGGTCCCGCGGACTGCGTGTCGAACGCAGCGCCCGCAGGCGTCGCCGGCGCGGTGCGAGTCGCAGCCGAGCATCACGCCATCGAGCGACCGGCGCGGCGCGGCGGCGCTCGAGGCATGGCTGCCCGTGCCTGCAGCAGTTGCAGCGCCGGCAGCGCTGGCACACACGGCGAAGAACAGACCGACGCGGAGCGACCGGTCACACGGCGCGGCGATGGCGTCCAAGAACCAGCGGACGAGGGACCCGCGACCCGCGGCGAACGACCGCCAGCGGCGACCCGATGGGACGATTGCCGCGCGCGACTGGCTCGCTGGGTCGCGCGGCCGCGCCTGCGACCGTGCTACGCTGGCCCGACCATGCGCCCGACCGACACCGATCGTCGTTCGTTCCTCGCCGCTGCCGTCGCCGCCACGGCAGCCAGCCGGGCCGTCGCAGCGTCTGCGCCGGGCGGCGCATCGCTCCCGGCCCGCGACCCCGCCCGCGCCGAGGTCCGCCTCGGCGTCGTCGGCCTGCGCAGCCGCGGCTGGGAACACGTCAACGCCTTCGCGCGCGTGCCGGGCTGCCGCGTCGTCGCGCTGTGCGACGTCGACCG
This sequence comes from Planctomycetota bacterium, assembly GCA_040375075.1. Taxonomy (GTDB): domain Bacteria; phylum Planctomycetota; class UBA1135; order UBA1135; family UBA2386; genus UBA2386. The sequence goes on from JBEITC010000278.1 coordinate 4,189, forward strand.
CGACGTGCTCGAACAACGCGCCGACGAATGCCGCAAGGGCGACGGTCGCCGCGCGCCGTTCGAGGTGCGCACCTACGGCGACCCGCGCGCGCTGTTCGCCGCCGACGACGTCGACGCAGTCGCGATCGCCACGCCCAACCACACGCACGCGATGCTCGGCGTCTTTGCGATGCAGGCCGGCAAGCACGTCTACGTCGAGAAGCCGGTCTCGCACGTCGTCGACGAAGGCCAGCGGCTCGTCGACGTCGCGGCCGCGACCAAGAAGGTCTGCGCCAGCGGCACGCAGGCGCGCAGCCACAAGGCGGTGCAGGAAGCGATGGCGTTCGTGCACGGCGGCGGCCTCGGCGCCGTGCTGTGCGCGCGCGGCCTCTGCTACAAGCCGCGCCGGCCGATCGGCAAGGTCGCCGGCCCGCAGTTCGCGCCGTCGTCGGTCGACTACGACCGCTGGCTCGGCCCGGTCGCGTACCGGCCGCTGCAGCGCAAGAACCTGCACTACGACTGGCACTGGGACCTGCACACCGGCAACGGCGACCTCGGCAACCAGGGCATCCACCAGATGGACCTCGCGCGTTGGGCGCTCGGCTGGCGCGGCCTGCCGGACCGCGCGCTCTCGCTCGGCGGGCGCTTCGGCGAAGCAGACGACGGCGACTCGCCCAACACGCAGGTCGTCTGGCTCGACTGCGGCGGCACGCCGCTGCTGTTCGAGGTCCGCGGCCTGCCCGTGGACGCGGCCGCCCAGCGCGGCAAGTGGCAGATGGATCGCTTCCAGGGCGTCGACATCGGCGTCGTCGTGCACGGCGAACTCGGCACGGTGCGCTTCACCGCCGACTACGGCCGCGCCGCGTGCTTCGACCACGCCGGCAAGGTCGTGCAGGAGTGGAAGGGCGGCGGCGACCACTTCACCAACTTCGTGCAGGCCTGCGCCGCGAACGATCCCGCGGTGCTCGCGGCCCCGGCGCTCGAAGGCCATCTCAGCTCGGCGTTCTGCCACTACGGCATCGTCTCGCACCAGTGCGGCACGCGCGGCGACGCCGCCGCGGCGACGAAGGCGGCCGACCGCGTGCCCGAGCTGGCCGCGGCGTTCGCGCGCATGACGCAGCACCTGCAGGCCAACGGCGTCGACCTCGCGGCGACGCCGCTGACCGTCGGCCGGGAACTCGTGATCGCCAAGGCGGACGGCGCGATCGTCGACGACGCCGAGGCCTCGGCGCGCTGCCGCCGCGTCGCGCGCGCGCCG
>JBEITC010000153.1:0-8136 GCA_040375075.1 Planctomycetota bacterium
CAACGCCACCAGTCCGTGGGCGAAGAAGCTCGCCGGCATGGGCGCTGCCAAGGCGGCGCAGGACCCAGCGCTTGGCACCGCGGCGAACGTGCTCGCCGGCGTCTGCACGCACGAGGGCGTCGCCGAGGCCTTCGGCATGCCGTACCGCGCGCCGAACTCGGTGCTGTGACCGGCGGCGACGGTCAGCAGGCGCTCAGCCTCTTCGACGCGGTCGTCCTCGGCCTCGTCGAGGGCATCACCGAGTTCCTGCCCGTCTCCAGCACCGGCCATCTGATCCTGGCCCAGCGGCTGCTCGGTCTGCCTGAGGGCGCTGCCAACAACACCTTTGCGGTCGGCATCCAGACCGGCGCGATCACCGCGATCTTGGCGCTCTACGGTCGGCGCGTGTGGGCCGCGGCGCGCACGGCGCTGCGACCCGAGGCCGGCGAGGCCAATCTCCTGTGGCAGGTGGCGCTTGGAGCGGCGCCTGCTGCGCTGCTCGGCCTCTTCGCCGAGGACTGGATCGACGCGCACCTGTTCCGGCCGTCGGTGGTCGCGGCGGCGATGCTGCTCGGCGGCGTGCTGCTGCTGGCGTTGGATCGCTGGCACGGCGAGCGTGGCGCGGGCGCGGAGTTGCCGCAGCTCGGGTACCGCCGCGCGCTGTGGATCGGCCTCTTCCAGTGCCTGGCGCTGGTGCCGGGCACCAGTCGATCGGCGGCGACGATCGCCGGCGCGCTGGTGGTGGGCGGCTCGCGCACGGCTGCGGCCGAGTTCTCGTTCCTCGTCGGCCTGCCGATCCTCTACGGCGCGGCGGCGCTGAAGCTCGTGAAGAACCCGGCGGCGTTCACCGGCGACGCGCTGCCGCCGTTCCTGGTCGGCGCGGCGGTCGCGTTCGTCAGCGCGCTCGCGGTGGTCGCGCCGTTCGTGCGCTACCTGCGCAACCACGGCTTCGCGGCGTTCGCCTGGTATCGCATCCTGGCCGGCGGCGTCGTCGCCGCGGCGTGCGCGCTCGGCTGGCTCCGCTGAGCGCCGGGCCTCAGCCGCGCACGTAGCCGAGCTGGCGGACGATCAGCAGGATCTCGCTCCAGCTCGGGAACGGTCGGCCGTGCTCGAGCTTGAAGCGGTCGATCGCGGCGATGAACTCCAGCACCGCGTCGTCCACCTCGGCCATGCACGGCGACGAGCGTTCGGGGCGCTCGATCGCCGCCAGCGCGTCCTGTTCGACGGCGGCGGTCTTCGGGTTGGCCTTGGGCTTGCGCCCGGCCTTCTGCGTCGGCGCAGCAGCCTTGCCGGAGAGCGTTCGGGACTTGGTCGCGGTGCCCATGCCCGGACGTCATCGACCGGGCGCGAGCATCGTCTTGATGGCGTCTGCGTATGGTGGGCGCAATACGCCGCGGTCGGTGACGATGCCGTTGATCAGGCGGGCCGGCGTCACGTCGAACGCCGGGTTGCGGGCGCCGATGCCGGCGGGGGCCACGGATCGGCCGGCCAACGCCGTGACCTCGGTGGCATCGCGTTCTTCGATCGGGATGCCATGGCCATCGGCGACGGTCGGATCGAAGGTCGAGGTCGGCGCGACGGCGTAGAACGGCACCCCGTGGGCGGCGCAGGCCAGGGCCACGCCGTACGTGCCGACCTTGTTGGCGAAGTCGCCGTTCGCGGCGATCCGGTCGGCGCCGACGAACACCGCCTGCACCTCGCCGCGGGCGATCAGGCCGGCGGCCGCGCTGTCGCAGCACAACTCCACCGGGATGCCGGCGGCGGCGAGTTCGAGCGCGGTCAAGCGCGCGCCCTGCAGCAGCGGCCGCGTCTCGTCGGCCAGAACGCGGAAGCGCGCGCCGTCCTGCCAGGCACGGAACAGGATGGCCAGCGCCGTGCCGTCGCCGGCGGTGGCGAGGCGGCCGGTGTTGCAGTGGGTCAGCACGCAGCCACCATGCGGCACCAGCGGTGCGCCGAAGCGGGCCATGCGCTCGCTCATCGCCACCTCGTCGGCGTGGATCGCGCGCGCTTCGCGCAAGAGGCTCGCGAGCGTCGCCTCGCGCAGGGGGGCGCGCTCGCAGCGATCCCGCGCCCAGCGCAGGTTGAGGGCCGTCGGCCGCGACGCGGCGAGGCGCGCGCACACGGCGCGCGCCGCGGCGACGAAGCCGTCGGCCGATGGCGCCGCGGCGCGCACGCCCAACACGGTCGCGTAGGCGGCGGCGACGCCGATCGCCGGTGCGCCACGAACGCGCAACGCGACGATCGCCTCGATCGCCGCGTCCACGTCGCGGATGGCGAGCACGCGTCGCTGGTGGGGCAGCAGCGTCTGGTCGAGCAGCGCGAGTTCGCCGTCCTCGCCGCCCCGCCATGCGATCGTCGGCGGCAGCGGCTCGGGGCGCGCGGCGGCGGGTCGACCCGTCGTCGGCAACGGTTCCGTCTCGCCGCTCACGCGGTCAGCCGCCGTTGGATCTCGGCGTACGTCGCGGCGGTCTGCGCGATCACGTCGGCCGGCAACGTCGGCGGCGGCGGCGTCTTGTTCCACCCGGTCGAGAGCAGCCAGTTGCGCAGGAGCTGCTTGTCGAACGACGTCGGGTTGGCGCCCGGCCGCACTTCCTCGGCGGGCCAGAAGCGGCTCGAGTCCGGCGTCATGCACTCGTCGATGAGCAGCAGTTCGCCGTTGCGCAGGCCGAACTCGAACTTGGTGTCGGCGATGACGATGCCGCGTTGCCGCGCGTAGGCGCGACCGGCGGCGTAGAGCTTCAGCGCGGCGTCGCGCGCGGCCACGGCGACCTTCTCGCCGACGAGTTCGACGACCCTGGCGAACGCGATCGGTTCGTCGTGGCCGCTCGCGGCCTTCGTCGACGGCGTCAGGATCGGCGGGTCGATCTCGCTCGCGTGCAGCATGCCCGCCGGCAGCTTGACGCCGCTGACGGCGCCGTCGCGCTGGTAGTCCTGCCAGCCCGAACCGGTCAGGTAGCCGCGCACGACCCATTCGACCGGCAGCGGCTCGGCCTTGCAGCAGCGCATCGTGCGACCGCGCAGGACGTCGCGGTACGCCGCCGGCACGTCCGACCACGAGTCCACGTCGGTCGACAGCAGGTGGTTGGGCGCGACGTCGCGCAGCTGGTGGAACCAGAACGTCGAGGTCTCGGTCAGCACGCGGCCCTTGCCGGGGATGCCCTCGTGCATCACCACGTCGAAGGCCGAGACGCGGTCCGAGGCGACGAGCAGCAGGTCGCCGTTCAGTTCGAAGATCTCGCGCACCTTGCCGCGCCCCAGGCGCTTGGCGAACGGCAGCTCGAGCGACAGGACGGGCGAGGACGCGGCGGCGTGGGTCATGGCGGATGCGATCCGTTCAGTCGACCTTCTTGCGGACCCCGAGCATCAGGTTGAGCTCGATCTGGTTGCTGCTGCGCGTCTCGGTGAAGTCGTCGCAGATCACCAGCGTGTTGTAGGTGCGGTCGATCGCGCCGTGCCACGTCTCGTTGGTGCCGTTGACGTTGATCGTCAGCTTGCCGTCCGGCGACGCGGTCCAGTCGCCGGTGTACGTGAAGTCGACGCCCTGGTTGCCGAGCCCTTCGAGGCGGAAGCCGCCGTTCGTCGACAGCGTCACGGTGCCGATGAAGGTGTCGCTGCCCATGTTCGACGGATTGACGAACAGCGTCTGGCCGCCGACGTAGAACGTGCCGTCGACGTCGTCTTCGTCGAGCGCGGTGGTGATGGTCGAGTCGTCGAACTCGCGCACCATCAGCGCCATGCCGGCCTCGCCGTCCGTCTCGTCGTCGTCGAGCGCGTGCACCACGTTGCCGCTGGTCGCGGCGCGCATCACGCGGTTGTCGCCGTCGTACTGGAACGTCAACTGGCAGGTGCCGTCGCCTGCCGGGCCGTCGAGTTCGAAGCGGATCGACCCGCCGAGGGCGATGCTCGACGGCGCGCCGTTCGAGTCGCTCTGGAAGCCGGTGCCCGAGATGCCGAGCAGCGCGTCGGCGGTGGCGCCAGCGAAGGCGACGTTGCCGTGCATGGCGCGGCCGACGTTGTCGGGAGCCTGCACGCTGGCGTTGAACACGGTGTGCAGCGAGAAGCAGTGCCACCCGTCGCGCAGGTCGATCGCCGCGTCGATCTTCTTGGTGCCGTAGAACAGGCCGATCGCCTGGCTGGCAGGCGTCGACACGCGGTCGGTGAAGAAGTAGTCCGGCGTGTCGCCGGGCTCGAGCAGGTCATCGGCGCCGACGCGGCCGTACCCACCGTAGAACACCGTCGACGGCTCGTTGCCGGCGCCGAGCAGGTACATCGCCAGCTTGCCGTCGGCGTCCAGTTCGTAGTCCTGCTTCGTCGACGTCCCGCCGGTCCGCGCCACCGTGTACGTGCTGTCGTCGAAGAGGTTCAGCGTGCCGCGGTCGGTGAACACCACGGTCGGCTGGACCGGGAACGCGCCGAAGCCGCGCAGCGTCTTGAACCCGAACAGATGGTTCTGGTTGGAGAAGCGGACCTCGCTCTTCGGCCGATCTTCCTTGCCGCCATCGGCGCAGGCAGCGAGGCACGTGGCGAGCAGCAACAGCACGAACGGTCGTTGGCGCATCGAGGTCGCCAGTCTAGCCCGCGAGCCGGCGCAGTCGCCACCCTGACGGCGCGTGCACGTCGACCGCGGCATCGCTAGCTTGCGCGCATGCCGATCGCCCGTCGCCACGCCGTGTGCCTTGCCATGATCGGCGTGTCGGCATGCGCCACGCGGCCGACGCCGCAGGGGCCGTTGCCGGTGCGCAACCAGCATCCGGCGCAGCTGCTCGTCATGAGCATGCCGCCTGCCAGCCCGCGGGTGCAGGCAGCGGGTCGCGCCAACGTCCGCGCCGACGCCGCGTACTCGAGCCTCTGGCTGGTCGGCAACGCGCCTGGCCGCAGCTGGATCATGGACGGCGAGTACCTGCGGGCGGCCGCGACCGTGCGGTACGGGCTCGGCGCTGGCGTCGAGGCGGCCATCGAGTTGCCGTTCGCGCACACCGGCGGCGGGTTCCTCGACGACTTCCTGATCGACTACCACGAACTCTTCGGCTTCCCGGACCAGGACCGCGACCAGCGGGCGCGCGACGACTACGACGTCACGTTGGCCCAGGGCGGCGTGCCCGTCTGGAGCGTCGACCGCGACAGCTTCGCGCCGCTGGACGTGCCGCTCTACGCGACGTGGCAGCTGACGCAGCCGGCGTCCAAGGGCATGGCCTTCGCCGTGCGCGGCGGCGTCGAGTTGCCGACCGGTGACGCCGATTCGGGCTACGGCAGCGGCGAAGTCGAACCCAGCGTCGGCGTGCTGGCCGACCTGCCGGGGCGGGTCGTGCACCTTTACGGCCATGCCCAGTACACGTGGGCGGGCACGCCCGACGCAGCCGCGCGCGAAGGCCTGCAGTTCGCCGACGTCGCGGCGGCCGGCATCGGCGCCGAGGCGCCCTTGCACGACGACCTCCATGCCTATGTGCAGCTGGCGTGGGAGCAGTCGACCTTGCGCAACTTCGGCCTGCCGGAGACCGACGACGACCAAGCGTTGCTCTGGGTCGGCGGCCGCTACCGGATCGACGCGGACCTGGCACTCGAGGTCGGCTTCGGCGAAGACCTGATCGCGCTGGTCTCGCCGGACTTCACGGCGTGGGTGGGCATGGTCTGGAGTCCCGGTGCATGGAGCCGCCGCTCCCCGACCCAGCTCCCCCGCTGAGTTATTCATAACAAATCTTATCGGAACCAACGGATGACCCGTTCGCCTGGGGCCGCCACCTGGGGATTCGCTTGGCGGCTGGCCTCGGCCGGCGGTCGCCGTCGGCTCGTCGGCCTGCTGGCGTTGGCGGTCGTCCAAGCCTTGTTGCCGCTCGCCGGCCTCGTCGCGCTCAAGCAGCTGATCGATGCCGTCGCCCGCGGCGTCGCCGGCCGACAAGCCGACGAGCTGGCGCTCGCCGATGCCACGACTGCGGTCGTCGTCGCCGCCGCGGTCGCCTTCCTCGGCAGCGCCCTGCGCAGCATCGCCACCATCGTGAGCGAGAACCACGGCCGCGAACTCAGCGACGCCGCGGCCCGCGAGGTGCAGGCCCACGCCGCCAGCGTGCCGCAGGCGGCGTTCGACCAGCCGGCGTTCCACGACCTGCTGCTGCGCGCGGGCGCCGAAGCCGGGCAGCGGCCGGTGCGGCTCGTCCAGGACGGCATCGCCGTGGTCGTCGCCGGGGTCGGCCTCGTGACCATGGTCGTCGTGCTGGCTGGCGTGTCCTGGTGGCTGCCCGGCATGGTCGCGGCGACCGCCTTGCCGCTGGCCTGGGTCCGCCGGCGCCACGCCGACCAGCGGGTGCTCTGGCAGGAAGCGAACGCCGGCGGCCAACGCGACGTCGGCTACGCCGGCGCCGTGCTCGCCGGCCGGTCCTCCAGCAAGGAGGTGCGCGTGCTCGGCCTGCGCGGGTTCTGGCTCGCCCGCCTGGACCAGCTGCGCGCCGGTCTGCGCGCGAGCCTCGCTCGCCTGGCCCGTCAGCGCGGGCGCGACGAGTTGGTGGTGCAGACCGTGGCCAGCGTCGGCCTGTTCGTCGCGTACTTCGTGCTGGCCAAGGATGCGCTGGCGGGCGGGCTGACGCTCGGCGGACTGGTGCTGCAGGCGCAGGCCGCACAGCGGGCCCAGAACGGCGTGCGCGACGCGTTGGCAGCACTGGCGGGGGTGCACGAACACCGTTTGTTCCTGCGGCCGGCAGCCGACTTCCTGGCGCTGCCGTTGGCGGGGGCCAACTCCCCCAACGCAACTCCCCCGCCTGGACCGTTCGGCATCGGCTTCACCGCCGTGACCTTCGGCTACGCCGAGGCGCGGCGACCAGCGCTCGACGGCGTCGCGTTCGAGTTGCCGCCCGGTGCGCGCGTCGCCATCACCGGCGCCAATGGTTCCGGCAAGTCGACGCTCGTGAAGCTGCTGTGCGGCCTGTACGCGCCGACCGCCGGTGCGGTGCTGGTCGGCGGCGTCGACCTCGCCGCGATCGCGCCGGCGCACTGGCAACCGCGCGTCGCCGCGCTGTTGCAGGACGCGCAGCTGTTCGAACTGTCGCTGCGCGACAACCTGCGCGCCGGCGCCGATCTCGCCGACGACGCGCTGTGGCAGGCGCTCGCGCTCGTCGGCCTCGCCGAACGCGTGCAGGCGTTGCCTGCCGGCCTCGCGACGATGTGTTCCCGGCGGCATCCAGGCGGCGTCGAATGGAGCGCCGGCGAAGCGCGTCGGCTGCTGTTGGCGCGCGCGCTGGCGCGCCCGGCGGACCTCGTGGTGCTCGACGAACCGTTCGACGGCGTCGACCGGGACACCGCGGCGCGCCTGGCGCCGGCGCTGCGGGCGCATCGACCGGCGGCCATTTTGGTCGTCGTCGACCATCGCCCCGAAGCGTTGCAGGTCGCCGATCGCGTCATGACGCTGGCCGACGGCCGCATCGTCGCCGACCGCAGGACCGCGGACGCCTGAGCCGCGTGCGCCGCGACGAATCCGCGACGCGGGGGACCTGCGAAGCCGGCGACGCTTGGGACCTTCCGGCGGTATGGTGCGACTCCCCCGCCGGCGGTCGATCGTTGCCCGAAGACCGCCGCGCCATCCCGCAAGCCGCCGCATGGTCCGAATGCTCGTCTCCGCGTTCCTGGCTGCGTTGTTCGCGCTGTCCGTCGTTGCGCAAGATCCGGCCCCGACGCCACCAGCGGCGCAAGAGTCCGCTGGCGATGCCGACAAGCCGGACGCGCCCGAGGCGCCGAAGAAGTCCGATCGCCTCGGCATCCCCGTCGAGGACCTGGTCGTGCAGGCGCAGTGCGCGCGCTGCCACGCGCTCGACGACAAGAAGCAGATGTCGCGCATCTCCTTCGTGCGCAAGTCGCCCGAAGGCTGGGCCGAGACGATCAAGCGCATGGGTCGTCTGTACGGCGTGCAGCTCGACGCCGCGCAGGCCAAGTGGCTGGTCCGCTCGCTGTCGAACTCGCATGGCCTGACGCGCAGCGAGGCCGAGCGCGGTCTGTACGAGAGCGAGCGCCGCGTGCACTGGTCGGAGGATCACCACGACCAGGACTTCCGCCGCGCGTGCGCGCAGTGCCATCCGCTCGGCCGCGTGCTCTTGCAGCAGCGCGACGCCGAGGAGTGGCAGCTGCTGCGCGCGACGCACGTCGCGATGTTCCCGCTGTCGCGCGGCCAGATGG
>JBEITC010000244.1:0-5975 GCA_040375075.1 Planctomycetota bacterium
CGCAGCGAGGCGGCGCGCGGCGGGGAGCATCGCCGCAGCGTACCTCGCGGCACGGCGGCGATCAGCGCGGCCGCAGCAGGCGCGCGAAGTTCCAGCTGCCGATCGCGAGGCCAACGGCCGCGAACAGCGCGCCGTACAGCAGCGCTGCGCCGACGACCAGCGGCGCGGCGCTCCAGGCATCGTCGACCGGCAGGCCGAAGTCGTCCGCGCGGCCTTCGATGGCGCGCCACGCCAGCAAGGGCGGCAGCAGCGCGGCCTGCAGACCGACGACGAGCAGCAATGCGCCGATCAGGTTGCGTCCGCCTTGCGGCGCCGCGCCCGCTTCGTCGGGGCGCACCAGCCAGGGCAGCGTGCCGACCACGGTCAGCACGCCGAGCGCTACGCCGGTGCCGCCGAGCGCGGTCGCGGCGTAGGCGGCGACGACGAGCGGGCGCGCGTCGAGCACGACGACGCCCGCGGCGCCGACGAGCAGCAACGGCCACAGCAGCAACACGCCGACCGCCGCGAGCTTGCCGCGCAGGATCGCGCCCGGCGCCGCCGGCGCCGACTGCCAGAGCTGCCAGTTGCCGGCGTCCCACTGCGCGAGGCGCCCCATGTGCGCGTACAGCACGAGCAGCACGGCGAGGAACCACCACGCCAGCATCGCCGCCCAGCACGCGACGTCGTCCGGCAGCGTCGGCGACGCGAGCACGCCGACGGCGAGCACGCGCCGCTTGCAGATCGCGAACACCAGCACGGCGAACACGAGGAAGCCGACGAGCGCGCCGGGCTGCTGCGCGACCTGCGCGAACTCCTTGTTGCGCACGGTGGCGGCGACCTTCGCCGGCCAGCCGCGGCCGCGCCGGAGCCAACCGGGCGCTGCGACGCCGAGGTGCCGTTCGCACGCCATCGGATGCAGGCGGCCGACGAGGCGGAAGCCGAAGAACGTCGCCAGCAGCCACAGCGCCGCCTCGCGCAAGGCCGTGAGGTCGAGCGCGCCGCGCGCCGCCGCGGCGAGCAGACGCGCGCCGGGCTCGACGCTCCATGGCGCGGCAGCCGTCGCTCCTGCGGCCGCGACGACTTCCCGCGCGTGCTCGTGCGGCTTGCCGAACAACGTGAGCAGCAACCAGGTCGAGAAGCCGACCGACGCGAGCGCGCCAGCCGCGACGAAGGCAAGGCGCAACCAGCGGCCGGAGAGGTAGCGCACCAGCGCGAGCTGCGCCGCCAGCAGCACGGCGAGCGCGGGCATCGTCGCGGCGACGACGGCGAGCGGCACCAGCGCATAGGCCCACGCCGGCGCTGGGCTGCGCGCGAGCACGGCGACAGCACCCGGACCGGCGATCGCCAGCGCCCACAGCGTCGTCAGGAAGCCCGCGCGCAGCAGCGCCTGCAGCGCCGGTCGCCACGGCGGCAGCGGCGCGGTGCGCCACAGCGGCAGTTCCGGCGCTTCGAACAGCATGCGTTGCGCTTGCGCGAGGCCGAGCCACGCTGCGACCACCGGGCAGGCCGACAGCGCGTGGGCGAAGAGCGCGCGCTGCGACTCGCCGGCGCTGGCGCGGTGCAGGCCGACGACGAGACCCGGCTGGTCGAGCAGGGCCTGCGCGAACCACCACGACAGCCAGCCGAGCAAGCCGAGGCCGAGGGCCGAGCCGACGAGCGCGCGCCGGCCCGCGGGCCGCCGCGGCAGGCAGGCGAGCGCCAGCAGGTCGGCGGCCAGCAGCCTCATCCGGCGGATCCGGTGGTGACCGCGAGGAAGACGTCTTCGAGGCTGCGGTCGCCGTGGCGTGCGCGCAGCTCGGCGGGCGTGCCTTCGGCGCACAGCCGGCCGCGCGCGAGGATGCCGACGCGCCGGCAGACCTGCTCGGCCAGCTCGAGCCCGTGCGTGCTGAGGAACACCGTCGTGCCGTGCGCGGCCTGCTCGAGCAGCAGGTCCTTGAGCCGGCGCGCGGACAGCGGATCGAGCCCGCTCGATGGCTCGTCGAGCAGCAGCACCTCGGGAGCGGTGGCGAGCACGGCGGCGAGATGGACCTTCTTGCGCGTGCCGTGCGAGTAGCCCTTGCACAGTTCGTCGGCGTGCGCCGTGACGCCGAGCGCGTCGAACAGCCGTTCGCCGCGCTCGTCGCGCAGCCGGCGCGGCACGCCCCACAGGCTGGCGACGAGCGCGAGGTGCTGGCGGCCGGTCAGGTAGTCGTGCAGCGGCGGCGTGTCGGGCAGGAAGCCGATGCGGGCCTTGAGCGCGCGGCCGTCGCGTTCGTGCGTCATGCCGGCGATGCGGAGCGCGCCCTCGCTCGGGCGCAGCAGGCCGGCGAACATGCGCAGCGTCGTGGTCTTGCCAGCGCCGTTCTCGCCGAGGAAGCCGTAGATCTCGCCGGGCGCGACCGCGAGATCGAGACCGCGCAAGGCCCACTTGCCGTCGAACGCGCGGCCGAGCCCCTCGGCGGCGATCGCCGGCGCGCTCATCGCGCCTCGTCGTCGGTGAACACCGCCGTCACCGGCACGTGGTCGCTCGGCTGCTTCTTGCTGCGCTCGTCCTTGTGCACGATCACCTCGGTGCAGCGCTGCGCTGCCGGCGTCGAGCACAGCACGTAGTCGATGCGCAGGCCGTCGTCCTTGGCGGCGGCGCCGGCGCGGTAGTGCCACCAGGTGTAGATGCCGCCTTCCTGCCGGTGCAGGCGCAGTCCGTCGGCGAGGCCGAAGGCCATCACGTTGCGCATCGCTTGCCGCTCCGGCGTCGAGCACAGGATCTTCTCGTGCCACCACGCCGGGTCGTGCACGTCGCGGTCGTCGAGCGCGACGTTGAAGTCGCCGACGACGACCACGCGCTGGTCGGCGGCGTAGTCGCGGTCGAGGAAGGCGCGCAGCCGGCGGAACCAGTCGAGCTTGTAACGGTACTTGTCGGCGCCGACGTCCTGGCCGTTGGGGCAGTACAGGTTGAGCACGCGCCACGGGCCGACGTCGCAGCCGATCACGCGCTTGTCGGCCTCCGGGCCGTCGTCGGGGAAGCCCTTGATCACGCTCGACGGCGACGCGGCCGCGACGATGGCGACGCCGTTGTAGGCCTTCTGGCCGGTGAACACGACTTCGTAGCCCTCGTCCTCCAGCGGCTCGCGCGGGAACTGCTCGTCCTGCACCTTCGTCTCCTGCAGGCACAGCACGTCGGGCCGGTGCTCGCGCAGGAAGTCGACGACGTGCGTCATGCGCATGCGCAGGCTGTTGACGTTCCAGGTGGTGATCTTCATGCGGACTTCGGCGGCGCATTCGACACGCCGATGCGCCGTCGCGGAAGGGCGCGGCGCGTCGAACCGCGGCGGTCGCCTTGCCGCGCGCGCGCCGGCCCGTTCTCATGGCGCCATGCGTCCGACCTGGATCGTCGTCCTTCTCGCCCTGTTCGCCGCGGCCTGCGCAACGCCGACCCGCATCGTCCGCACCGCCGATGGCGAGGACATGTCCGTCGGCGCGGTCGCCGAGGACCTCGCCGCCGCCGACGTCGTCGCGCTCGGCGAGTTGCACCAGACGCCGGCGGTCCACGAGACGCACCTGGCGATCGTCAAGGCGCTGCACGCGCGGCGGCCGCAGATGGTCGTCGCCATGGAGATGTTCGAGCGCGACGCGCAGACGCCGCTGCTGCAGTACCTCGCCGGCATGATCGACGAGGGCGACTTCCTCGCCGCCTCGCGTCCCTGGCCCGACTACAAGCGCGACTACCGGCCGGTGGTCGAGTACGCGCGCAGCAACGGCATCCCCGTGCTCGCCGCCAACGCGCCGCGCAAGCTCGCCGGCAAGGTCGCGCGCGAAGGCTCGGCGTCGGTGATGGGCGATCCGATGGTCGCGCGCGAGACGACCGCGCCGGAGGACGCCTACTACGCCGAGTTCGTCAAGGCGATGGACGGCCACCCCGGCGTCACCAAGGACTTCCTCGGCCGCATGTACGCGGCGCAGTGCATCAAGGACGACACGATGGCCGAGTCGATCACCGACTACCTCGCGCGCCAGCGCGTGGACGAGGCGAAGCCCCTGGTCGTCCTGATCTGCGGCCGCATGCACTCCGACCACGGCCGCGGGACCGTGCAGCGCATCAAGAACCGCCGTCCCGATCTCGACTGCCGCGTGCTGTCGGCCGAGACGGTCGCGAACCCGTCGACCGACATGTTCACGTCGCCGAAGGACGTCGGCAGCTACGTCGTCGTCACCGCCGAGGTCGAGCGTCCGCCGATGATGGTGGGGCCGGTGATCGGCAGCGAGAAGGACAAGGAAGCCGCCAAGGCGCCCGCGGCGAAGCCGGCCGACGCGAAGCCGGCAGCGGGTCAGCCGGCAGCGGGTCAGTCGGCAGCGGGTCAGCCGGCGGTCGTCGCAGCGCAGGATGAGAACGTGCGCCCGGCGCTCGGCCTGATGCCCGAGTACGGCGGCGACGAGGGCGGTGTGAAGGTCGGCTCGGTCCGCGAGGGCGGCGCCGCCGAGAAGGCCGGCATCGAGGCCGGCGACGTGCTGGTGGCGCTCAATGGCGTCGCCATCAAGGACATCGAGCACTACACCGAACTGCTCGACGCGCTGGCGATCGGCAAGTCGGCCAAGGTTCGCGTCCGGCGCGAGGGCGCCGAGGTCGAGCTCGAGGTGATCGTCGGCTCGCGTCCGCGCAACCGCTGATCGCGTAAGCGATTGCGTCGCCCCGGCCCGCCGCTGTGCGAGCCGGCGTTCGGCGGCGGCGGCGCGCTGAGCCCGCTGGGCCGCGGGTGGCGCGGCGGCGGCGCGTCGCTATCCTCTTCGCCCCGCAAGTCCCGGGCCCCCTGCACGAGTCTCCCGTGAGCAACACCCTCCAGATCACCGACCTCCCCGTCGCCGGCTATGAGCGCGTCGTCCGCGGCGTCGATCCGTCGTGCGGCCTGCACGCGATCATCGCCGTGCACGACACGACGCTCGGCCCCTCGCTCGGCGGCCTGCGCATGTGGCCTTACGCCTCGGAGGACGAGGCGCTGTTCGACGTCAAGCGCCTCAGCCGCGGCATGACCTTCAAGTCGGCCGTCGCGCAGACCGGTCTCGGCGGTGGCAAGGCGGTCATCATCGGCGACCCGAAGAAGGCGAAGTCCGAGGCCCTGTACCTGGCGATGGGTCGCCTCGTCGAGGCGCTGGGCGGCAAGTACATCACCGCCGAGGACGTCAACACGTCGGTCGGCGACCTCGAGATCATCCGCCGCTCGACGAAGCACGTCGCCGGCCTCGAGCGCAAGGACGGCGGCAGCGGCAACCCGTCGCCGTACACCGCCTACGGCGTGTTCCTCGGCGTCAAGGCGGCGCTGGGCTGGACGTTCGGCGACGACTCGCCCAAGGGCCGCACGGTCGCCATCCAGGGCGTCGGCGCGGTCGGCAGCGCGCTCGCGAAGCGCCTCGTCGACGCCGGCGCCAAGGTCTACGGCGCCGACCGCAACACCGAGCGGCTGAAGCAGCTCGAGCAGGAGATCGGCCTGATCCCGGCCAGCGAGTCGGAGATCATGACGATGAAGTGCGACGTGTTCGCGCCCTGCGCGCTCGGCGCCATCCTCAACGACCAGTCGATCCCGAAGCTCGACACGCCGATCATCGCGGGCGCGGCCAACAACCTGCTGCTCGAGCCGCGCCACGGCAAGATGCTCGCCGACCGCGGCGTGCTGTACGCGCCGGACTACGTCATCAACGCCGGCGGCATCATCAACGTCTCGGTCGAGTTCCACCCGGGTGGCTACGACGAGAAGGTCGCGCTCGGCAAGATCGAGCGCATCCCGCAGGCGCTGAAGGAACTCTGGACCATCAGCAAGCAGGAGCGCATCCCGCCGAGCGACGCCGCCGACCGGCTGGCCGAGCGCATCGTCGCGGACGCCCGCGGCGCCAAGAAGTCGGCTTCGTGCGCGGTTCCGCCGCGCGGTCGCGCCGGCGGCGGCGGTTGAGGCTAGCGCTCGCGGCCCGCGCGTGACGCGGGCCGGATCGCAGGGCAGCGCGGCAGGGCAGCGCGGCAGGGCAGCGCG
>JBEITC010000401.1:0-3867 GCA_040375075.1 Planctomycetota bacterium
CGGGCGGCGCCTCGGCCGGGCGCTCGGCGGGGGCGGGCGTCGGGGCCGGCGGGGTCGGCTCCTGCGCATGGCCGCGGGGCGCGGCGAGCAGCAGGCCGAGGGCGCACAACGACGCGCCAAGGAGGGACGGCGAGCGTGGGATCCGCATGAGGCGAAGTCGGAAGGCCGACGAAGGGGACGCGAACGGGGCGATGGTTGTAGATCCCGCGGCCGAGGGGACGCCACGGATTTTGCCCTCGGGTACGTACCGGGCTCGCAAGCGTTCGTCGGGGCGGGCGAAGGAGTTGCGGTGGGGCGGGAGAGGGGCGAGTCGGCGCCGTTGGCGGCGGGCGGCCCATGTGGCCGGCGGGCCGCGCATCCTGCCGGTTCCTGCCGCGGCAACCGGTGTCGCGCGCCGTCGGGGCGCCGGTTGGCGACATCTGCGCCTAGTTGCTCGTCACGGGGACTCCGTCTCGGCATTCTTCGGTGCTTCCGGGCAGGAGGACGCGTCGCCGCGTGAGGCTCGGGGAACCCGTGATGACCCAGACGCACGCGCCGAAGACCTGTTTCGTGCTGCCTGACGGCAGCGGCCTCGGCGGCGTCACCAACTGGTCGGTGCGCATGGCGGCGACCCTGGTCCGGGCCGGGCACCCGTGCACCGTGCTGGAGCACGTCAACCCGACGGTGCCGTGGCGCGAGGATCCGCCGCCGCAGGTGGAATGGCCGCGGTTCGAGGCACGGCACCCCGGCTCTGCGCGCCGGCAGGACGTGCCGGTCTACCTGCCGCACTACCTGCGCACGCTGCTGGCGACGCTCGTGCCCAACTACACCGAAGGCGCCTACGCCGCCTGCGCCGAGGCTTCGCGCCAGCGTCCCGGCGACCTGCGCGTGCTGGCGTTCGCGCACGCCGACCAGCCGTACTACTACGAGCTGCTGCAGCGCTACGAAGCGATCGCGACGCTGCTGGTCGCCGTCAGCGAGGAGATCGGCGCGCGCCTGCGGCAGTTGCTGCCGCACCGCGCCGCCGACGTGCGCGTGCGGCCCTACGGCGTCGAGGCGTCGCGCACGCTGGCGCGCGCGTGGTCCGCGGCGTCGCAGCCGCTGCGCCTGGCCTACGCCGGGCGATTGGTCGTGACGCAGAAGCGCGTCGGCGATCTCGCGGCGCTCGCGAACGTCCTCGCCGACCGCGGCGTCGACTTCACGCTCGACATCGTCGGCGCCGGCGTCGACGAGGGTCGGCTGCGCGACGCCGTCGCGCGGTCGCCGGAAGCGGTGCAGCGGCGCGTGCGGTTTCTCGGCCGCGTCGCGCCGGCCGCCATGCCGGCGCTGTGGCAGGACGTCGACGTCGCGGTGCTCGTCTCGGAGTACGAAGGCATCTCGATCGCGATGCTCGAGGCGATGGCCGGCGGATGCGTCCCCGTGGTCACGCGGGTCAGCGGCACGCGCGACGCGATCCTCGAAGGCCGGACCGGCTGCACCGTCCCGGTGGGCGACATGGTCGCGATGGCGGACGCGATCACCGGTCTGGCCAGCGACCGCGACCGGCTCGCGACGATGGGGCGGCAGGCGCATGCGCGCGTGCTCGATCGCTTCACCGTCGACGACTACACGCAGTGGTTCCTCGCGCTGGTCGACGAGGCGTGGAGCCTGCCGCCGCGCGCGTGGCCGGACGACCGCCCGTCGCTGATCGAGCCGCCGCCGGAGCCGGCGACCGCGGCCGCGACGCCGTACGTGCGCTACAGCCTGCGGCGCTTCCTCGGCAAGCTGCGCCGGCGCGCGTTCGGTTGGATCAGCTGACGCCAGCGCGCGGGGCGATCCGCCGGTAGAGCGCCAGGTGCTCCTGCGCCGCGACCTCCTTGCCGACGGTCGTCGGCAGGCCGGCGGCCAGCTTGTCCCACAACCCCGGCGTCGTCGCCGCGGCCGTCATCGCGTCGGCGAGCGACGCCGGGCTGCCGGCCTGGAAGTGCATGCCGTCGACGCCGTCGCGCACCTTCTCCGCCATGCCGCCGATGTTCGAGCAGATCACCGGGCGACGGTGGTAGAAGGCCTCCTGGATCACGAGCGGCGCGTTCTCCCACCACGTCGACGGCACCACGACCCAGTCGGCCGCGCCGAGGATCGTCGCTTGCTGGGCGGGCGCGTAGGGGCCGCAGTTGCGCACGTTGGGGTGCGCGGACTTGAAGGCCGCCGCGAGCCGGTCCTGGAACTCGCGCGGATGATGGTGCGCGCCCGTGCCGTAGACCTCGAGTCGGCACGCGTCCTGCACGTCCCCGGGCAGCATCGCATACGCCTGCAGCAGCGTCTCGACGCCCTTGAACGGCGTGAACTGCCCCATGAAGACGAAGCGGCCGCGGCCGCCGGCATCGGGCGCGCGCGATGGCGCACGCGGCCCTTCCGGCCCCGCGTCCCACATCATCGTCATGCGTTCCGGCGCGACCATCGACTCGACGTAGCGGCTGCGCAGGAAGTGCGATGGCGCGACGAAGTGGTCGACGAGGTCGAAGAACGACCGCACGTACATCCGCCGCATCTGGTAGTCCTGCGGCGAGCGATCGCTGCGGCACGCGTGGCACGCGGCGGGCGACGCCTCGTAGCACAGCGCGCCGTCGGTCTTGACCATCTGGCCCATGTTGAAGCAGATGGCGAGGTACTCGTGCAGCGTCATCACGATGCGCGCGCCCGGCAGCGTGTTGCGCACCACGCGCACGGCCTCGATGCCGAGGTGCAGGTAGTGGTGGAAGTGCACCACGTCCGGCTGCAGGCGCCGCAGCAGGTCGGCGAAGTCGCGCCAGAGGTTCTGCGGATCGAGGCTCGAGAAGTCGAAGTGGTCGGCGTTGGCGTAGAGGTGGTACTCGCGATCGCGGATCGCCGCGAGCGGCGTGCCGGTGTGCAGCAGCCCGGCGTTGGCGCTGCGGCCGACGAACCACGCTTCCGCGTCGGGCAGCGCGTTGAGGCCGCGGAACAGCCGGTACGCGGCGTTCTCCGCGCCGCCCTTGGCGAAGTCCGGATGGCCGTGGGCGAGGATCAGCACCTTGGTCCGCGTCATCGGCCGGCCTCCTGCAGCGCCAGCGAATGGCGCCAGCAGTTGTAGATCGTGATCTTCTGGCGCCATTCCATGTCGGGCATCAGCCACTGTGACTGGCGCTCGAGGTGGAAGAGTTCGACGTCGCGGACGATGCGGATCGAACGGCCGGCGCGCTTCACGCGCAGGCACAGGTCGGAGTCCTCGAAGTCGCCGAGCAGGTAACCCTCGTCGAGGCCGCCGAGCGCGCGGTAGTCGGCGGCGCGGATCGCCATGCAGGCGCCGGTCACGGCGTCCGCATCGGCGACCGCCGGGCCGCCGCCGGGATCCGGCAGGCCCTTGCCCGGATGCAGCAGGATCGGCATCCCGCCCCAGGCTTCGTGCGCGTGCAGCTGCATGCCGTCGTGCTGCACCGTGCCGTCCTCGTACAGCAGCTTGGCGCCGACGAGGCCGACGCGCGGATCGGCGAGCGGCGCCAGCAGCCGACCGAGCCAACCCGGCCGGCCCGGGAACACGTCGGAGTTCAGCAGCACGAGCGTCGCGCCGCGCGCGATCGCCGCGCCGGCGTTGTTGGCGCCGGAGAAGCCGAGGTTGCGTTCGTTGACGACGACGGTCAGCGGCACGCCGTGGAAGCGCCACGCGTTGCGCGCGAGGTCGCAGGCGGTCTCGACGAGGCGCGGGTCGTCGACGACGTAGAGGATCTCGACGTCGCGCAGTTCCGGATCGCTGGCGAACAGCGCCGTCTGGTAGCGCACGAAGTCGGCGCGGCCGTAGAGCGGGATCAGCAGGCTCGTACGCGGCCGCGCCGGGCGCGGTCCGAACTCGCGCACCAGCGGCGGCCGCGGCGCGGCGCGGCGGCGCGCCAG
>JBEITC010000129.1:0-8854 GCA_040375075.1 Planctomycetota bacterium
CAATGGACGATCGCCCGGCCGTCGCCGCGTTCTTCCCGTTCGAGCCGCACGGTCGGCCGACATGGCCGCAAGCCGACGCGCACGGCCCGGACGCGCGCGCCGCGCCGCGCCGTCATGCCGACGAGGATCGCCGCGGTGTCGGCGTCGGCGACGCCGAGCCGTTCGTCGCCGTCCTGCGCCGTGCCGCCGAGCACGATGCCGTCGCCGCGAGGCACGGCGTAGAACGGCTGCGGCGCCGTCTCGTCGAGGAACGCGCGCACGCCGGCGACGGACTCGACCAGCGCCACCTGACCGCGCGTCGCCTGCAGCGTCGTGTCGCCGCACAGCGCGCGCGCGCCAGCGTTTCGTCGAGCGAACCGGGCGCAGCGCTCGCGAAGGCCTCGACGACGTCGGGCGCGGCGGCGAGGTCAGCACGGCTCACGCGCACGCCGACGTAGCGGCCCCGGCGCGCCCGCTCCTACGATGCCGCGATGCCCTCCCAGGCCCGACCGCCGCTGCCGCTCCGTCGCCGTCTGCTGTTCGCGTGCGTGCCGTTGGCCGTGACGCTGCTCGGCGCCGAGGCGCTGATCCGCCTGTTCCGCGCGCCGCTGCACTTCGGCAGCTTCCGCGAACTGCGCACGGACATGCTCAAGCGCAACTATCCGGCGGCGCGCGATCCGCTGCTCGGCTACGTGCCGCGGGCCGGCTTCGCCAGCCGCGACAACCACTGGGGCACGGCGGTGACGATCGACCAGGACGGCATGCGCAGCAACGGCGGCCCGACGCCGGCGGGCGAGCGCGTCGTCGCTGCCGTCGGCGACTCGTTCACGTTCGGCGACCAGGTCGACGACGACGCGTCGTGGCCCGCCCAGCTCGAACGCAGCCTCGGGCAGCCGGTGAAGAACGGCGGCGTGTTCGGCTACAGCTTCACGCAGGCGGCCCTGCGCGGCGAGCAGATGATGGAGCGCTTCCTCGTGTCGACGCTGGTCGTCGCGTTCATCGCCGACGACCTGACGCGCAGCGAGTTCTCGTGGCGCTACGGCCCGGTGCCGTGGTTCGACCTCGTCGGCGACGGCATCGAACTGCGCGGCGTGCCCGTCGACCACGCGCGGCCGAGCGACCACGCCGGCAAGGCGTGGAAGGACTTCTTCGGCCACAGCGCGCTGGTCGACGCCGTGCTCGCCAACACGCTGCGGCGCTGGTGGTACGAGGACGAGAAGCAGGCGACGGTGCCCCACCTCGCCGGCAAGGGCGAAGAGCTCGGCCGACGCATCGTCGACCGGCTGGCCGGCAAGTGCCGGGAACGCGGCGTGCGCCTGCTGCTCGTCCTGCAGGGCGAGCGCGTGCGCCCGGACGGCGTCGCCGTGCTGCGCCATGCGGCGGCGCGCGGCGTGCAGACCCTCGACCTCGCGTCGCAGTTCGTCGCACGCAAGGCCGCGGATCCGTCGCTCCAGGACCGCTGGTTCGACGGCCACATGACCCGCGAGGGCAACGGCTGGGTCGCCGAGCAGATCGCCGCGGCGCTCCGCTGAGCGCGCGCGGCCGGCGGGCGAGCCCGCCGGTCAGAACATGCCGAACGTCACCTGCACGCCGTTCGACAGGTCCCAGTTGGCGCCGTCGAAGGCGAGTCCCTGGAACACCCAGCTCAGCGTCGGCGTGTTGCTGCCGCCGTACAGCGGCACGCGCAGGCGGCCGTTGGCGTCGAGCGTGAGGAACGTCACCAGCGCCGCGAGCGGCTGCGCCGGGACGAGGATCTCGGTCGCGGTGATCGGCGTCGGGTTGGACGTGAAGCCGATGGCGACCAGCACGAGGCCGTTGGCCGGGCCGTTGGCGATCTGGAACGTCGCGCGCGAGCCGGCGGTCGTCAGCGCATCGCCGCACACCGTCAGCGCCAGCGTGCCGGCGCCGGCGAAGCCGAGGCTCGGCTGGCAGGTCTCGCAATCGTCGGGGACGAGGTTGCCGTTCGAGTCGGCGCTCGTGCCGGCGACGACGTCCTGCAGGTCGTTCGTGCCGTTGGCGTTGCAGTCGCCCTCGAACACCAGCGCGAAGGCCGCGAGGTCGGTCTGGTTGACGTAGCCGTCCTGGTTGAAGTCGTGCACCGCCTGCGGCGCGTCGGCCGTGTACGGACCGCCAGCGCCGGCGCTGGCGGCGACGAAGCCCGGCAGGTCGAGGCTGTTGCGCGCGCCGTCGGCGTTGCCGTCGAACTCGAGGCGGCCGAGCGAGTCGAGGAAGGCGACGACCTTCTGCTTGTCGGCGGGCGACAGGTTGTTGAACGCGGCGACCGACGCCACCGCCTCGCTGCCGAACACGCCGTGCTGGAAGATCACGCCGGTCGGGCCGAGGATGCGGCTCTGCAGCGTGCCGCCGGCGACGCGGCCGTCGTGCCACAGCGGGTCCTTGCTGCGCACGCCCCACAGCGGCGGCGTGCGGATCTCCTGCCCCGACGCGGCGCCGTCCGGGATGAAGTCGGCGGCGATGCCCATGTCGTGCAGCAGGAAGTCCGAGTACGGCTTGATGGTCTTGTTGCGCAGCGCGGACTCGAGCGTCGGGCTGCTGCTGGTCGTGAACGACGCGACGTGGCAGTCGGCGCACCCGACGGCGGCGAAGATCGCCTCGCCGGCCATGCCGCTGCGCGGCGTCTGCGGCGGCGCTGCCAGGAAGCGCTGGTAGTCGGTCAGGCGGTCGACCATGTCGCGGCCGGTCGCCGGGTCGATCTGGTCCTCGGGGTCGGGCCGCGTGTCGAACTGGCTCAGCAGCGTGGAGTTGCCGTTCGGCGCGTTCTCCGTCGGCAGCAGGCGGTTGGTGATGCCGAGCTCGTTCTGCGCGGCGTCGCCGGAGAACGACAGCACGGTGGCGAGTTGCGACTTCCAGCCAAAGCGCCCGGCGCGCAGCGGCGCCGTCGGGGCCTCGAGCAGGTGCACCCAGTGCACGCGACCGCTGACGTTCGCGCTCGGCGGCGTCAGTTCGCGCGCGGCGATCGCCGCGTCGGGGATCGCCTCGATCAGGCCGATGCCGAGCGACGAGGTGGTGACGCGCGTCGCGGTGGTGTTGGCCGCGGCCGGCACGGTCTCGACGCACGCAGGATTGATGCCGGCCTGTTGCAGCAGCGAGCCGCCGAGCGCCGTCAGCGGATCGAAGTTGCCCTTGCCGTCCGTGTAGCCAAAGCGCGTGACCGTGATGCTGCCCGGGCCGCCGACGGGGTTGTTGTGGCACGACGCGCAGCTGGTCTGGTTGAAGATCGGCCCGAGGCCGTCCTGCACCGTCATGACGCGCGTGAAGTCCTGGCGACCGGCCTGCCAGCGCGCGGCCTCCGTGCCGGTGAGGCCGTTGAGCGGCCGACCGGCCTTGGGCTGGGGCGTCTGCGCGTGCAGTTGCGCGGTGACCAGAGCCACGGCGACGAGAACGAGTTCGAGCGAGCGCATGGGAATCCTCGACAGGGATGCGCGGCGTGCCAGACGCCGCGGGGTGGTCGGCCAAGTCTAGCAGGAACGACGCGGCCCGGCGGCCGCGCGTGCGACCGCCGGGCCGCGCCCGGGAAGGGTTCCGTCGCGCCGCGTCAGCCGCGGCGTGCGGTCACCACTGCACCTTGACCGCGTTGGTCTGGCCGGTCGCCGACGGCAGGGCCGCGTCGCCGTACAGCGCCTGCGTGTGCAGGAACCAACCCGCGGGCAGCAGGCCGCCGAGCGGCACCGGGACCTGGTAGGTGCCCGTCGCGTCGGCGAACAGCGGGCCGAGGATGACCGGCGCCGGCGACATCAGCGTGCCGCCAAGCCACGGCGTCGGGATCAGCGGCAGGTCGAAGACCAGCAGGCCGCTCGCGCCCGCCGGCAGGCTGACGACCTTCAGGAGCGAGAACGAGCCCGGGGTCGCCAGGTTGCCGCCGCAGATCGAGAGGTACGCGCTGCCGTTGGTGGCCAGCGGGATCTGCTGCTGGCACGGCACGCAGGTGAACGCCTCGGCCGTGAAGACGTCCATGCCGGCTTCGGTCGTCGAGTTGTTCGGGTTGTCCGACGTGCGGAAGCGGACGCGGACGTTGGCCGACGGCGTCACGTACTGGCCGACGCGGAACTGCCGCTGGATCCACTGGTTGTTGCCGCTCCAGCCGACGGTCTCGACGGTCGTCCAGTTGACGCCGTTGTCGCCGCTGACCGACACCACCATCGTGTCCTCCGACGTGCTGCTGAAGAACCAGCGGCGGTAGCTGACGAAGCCGTCGCTGCCGGCGAAGTTCAGCGGCGGCGAGACGAGGTCGGTCGGGCCGCCGTCGACGTCCGCCGCGCCGGCGGTGCCGCCGGCGACGCCGTTCTGCGTCACCCAGCACTTCGTCGCGGCCGCGCTGGCCTCGGCGTCCTCGTTGGGCGCCGCGAGCTGGCCGCCGACCGACGTGCCGAACGGCGTCGCGACCTGCCACGCGCCCGAGGTGAGCGTGGTGTTGGCGACGGTCCAGCCGGTCACGGCCGCTTCGCAGTTGTTGCTGTAGATCGTCGTCAGGCCGACCGCCGCGGTCGCCGCGTAGACGCCGGCGGGCGCCGTCGGCGGATCGGTGTAGGTCGTGCCGTTGTTGCCGTCGACGGCGACGTACCAGCGGATGCCGTCGGCGCAGTTCGCCATCGCCGGCAGCGACGCGCTGAACTGACCGGCCGCGCCGCTGGTCATGGTGACCTGCGTGAACGGCGCGTTGTTGATCGAGTAGTACAGCCGGCCGCTGCCCGCCTGCGGGACGACCGCGCCGATGCCGGTCGCGGTGAGGCCGACCGGATGCGACACGCCGGGCGCGATCAGCGCCGGCGGCCCGCCCGCGATCTGGAACGACATGCCGCTCGGCGGCTGGTTGATCCAGACCTGGGTGCCGGCGCAGCGGCCGATGACCATGTCCTTCCAACCGTCGCCGTTGATGTCGAACACCGCGACGTCGTAGGTGCCCGTCAGCATGCTCGTCGGGATGCCGATGATGTTGCTGCCGACCTGCTCTTCCTGCAGCGTGACGTTCGGCGCGTTGCCGAGGTTGCGGAAGATGTGGCAGCGACGGCCGCAGCCGGCGACGTCGACGTCGAAGTCGGCGATGATCGCGTCCTTCCAGCCGTCGTTGTTGAGGTCGGCGATGATGTTGTTGCCGCCGAAGCCGTCGTCGCCGCCGCCGCCGACGTAGCTGAACGCGAACGTCGGGCTGAAGGTCGCCTGGCCGTTCACGACGCCGGTGTGCAGGATGTAGCGGTCCTGGCCGTCGTCGCTGACGATCATGTCCGGCAGGTTGTCGTTGTTCAGGTCGCCGATGTGGAAGTGGTACGGCGTGTTGCCGTAGGCGATCTGGTAGGTGCTGAAGTTGCCCGGGCCGCCGGCGCCGTCGTTGTAGCTGATCGAGATGCCCTGCGGCGCGTTCAGCGCGTCGTCCTTGATGATGTCGACCTTGCCGTCGAGGTTCATGTCGACCATCGCGACCTTCATCGCGAACGACGACTCGACCATCGTGTACGACATGCGCGCGGCGGTGACGTCGGCGAAGTAGCCGAGGCCGTTGTTGATCATCAACCGGTCGTCGATGTCCGCCGGCCGCGTGCCGCCCTGCTGGTAGTCGCCGAAGTACAGGTCCTGGTCGCCGTCGTTGTCGACGTCGGCCGCCGCGACCGAGCAGAAGCGGTGGTTGCCGCCCCACGGCGTGTCGTCGATGCGCAGCGCGTCGTCGTAGAGGAAGCCCTGCCAGACGCCGAGGTTGCTGCCGCGGTTGATGTAGACGCGCGGCACGCGGATGTACTGCGGGTTGCCCGCCGTCAGCGTGGTGCAGGTGACGAGGTCGACCCAGCCGTCGCCGTTGACGTCGACGGCGACGACGTCGCGGTCGTTGGTGGCGTCGAGCATGCCCTGGCTGCCGGCGATCAGCGACGCGCTGGCGAGCGTCGCCGTGCGGTCGGTGAGCACGCCGCCCTCGTTCATGAACAGCACGTTCGGAAAGTGGCCGGTCGTCGTCGCCGGCGACTTGCGCACGCAGACGAGGTCGGTGTCGCCGTCCTGGTCGAAGTCGGCCCAGGCGTAGTCCTTCTCCTCGGGATCCGCCGAGCCGACCGCGGCGTTGGCGACGAGGCGAGTCGACGTCTGGTCGACGAAGTTCGCCCATTGGGCGCGCAGCGACGGAGCACAAACGGCGGCCGCGATGGCGGCGGCGAGCACGGAGCGAGCGGTGTGACGCACGGGAACCTCTTGCAGACGAGGGTGGCGGGTGGAGACCCCGGCGCGGGCAGCGCCGAGGGGTGGCAGGACGCGAAAGGCTACCCCGCCGCGAGGAATCCGATCAACCGGGGGGCCGAACCAGATCGCGCGGCGAAGCGGAAACCGCCGACCGCGGTTCGCGGCCCGGCGCGCATCGCGACGCGCGCCCGGATGCCGATGGCATCGACGGGCCGCCGGTCCGTAGGATCCCGCCCCGCCGATGCTGACCTTCCAGCAACTGATCCTCCGCCTGCAGGCCTACTGGGACGAGCAGGGCTGCGCCTTGCTGCAGCCGTACGACATGGAGGTCGGCGCCGGCACCAGCCACACGGCGACCTTCCTGCGCGCACTGGGCCCGGAACCGTGGAAGGCCGCCTACGTGCAGCCGAGCCGCCGGCCCAAGGACGGCCGCTATGGCCAGAACCCGAACCGCCTGCAGCACTACTACCAGTACCAGGTCGTGCTGAAGCCGGCGCCGGCGAACATCCTCGAGCTGTACCTCGGCTCCCTCGAGGCCGTCGGCTTCGACCTGAAGAAGAACGACGTGCGGTTCGTCGAGGACAACTGGGAGAACCCGACGCTGGGCTGCTGGGGGCTGGGCTGGGAGGTCTGGCTCAATGGCATGGAGGTGACGCAGTTCACGTACTTCCAGCAGGTCGGCGGCATCGACTGCCGGCCGATCACCGGCGAGATCACGTACGGCCTCGAGCGCCTGTGCATGTACCTGCAAGGCGTCGCCAACGTCTTCGACCTCGTCTACGCCGACGGCATCAAGTACGGCGACGTGTTCCACCAGAACGAGGTCGAGCAGAGCGCCTACAACTTCGAGCACAGCGACGTCGCGTTCCTGCTGTCGGCGTTCGCCGCGCACGAGAAGCAATCGCAGCACCTCATGCAGCAGAAGCTGGCGCTGCCGGCGTACGAGCAGCTGCTGAAGGCCGGCCACACGTTCAACCTGCTCGACGCGCGCGGCGCGATCAGCGTCACCGAGCGCGCCGCCTACATCGGCCGCATCCGCAACCTCGCGCGCGCCGTCGCGCAGAGCTACGTCGATTCGCGCGCGCGCATGGGCTTTCCGTTGGCGCCCAAGGCATGGGCCGACGAGACGCTGGCGAAGCTCGCCGCGTCCGCTGCGACGCAACCAGCCTGATCGCTGGAGCGCGCGCGATTGCGCGCCGACGCATCGACGTTGCGCGCGAGCGCGCACGCGCGGACATGAGGAGTCACCGCTACGACTCTCGTCCACTTGCCGATCGCGCGCGCATGAGGTTTAACGTTTGCTCGCAGCCTCATCCTGAGACACACCCAAAGAAGAAGGTCCGAATCATGCTCGCCCCCCGTCTGTTCCTCACCGCCGCGCTCGCAGCCTCGCTCGCCGCGCAAGCGCCGACCCTCGTCGACGCCACCGGCGCCGCGTACCCGCAGTCGACCGTCACCGTCGGCGGCAGCACGTACGACATGTCGCTCGTGCCGAACGGCAACGTGTTCGCGTCGCTCAACCCGGCGCTCGCGACGGGCTACTACTCGTTCGTCGTGTGGGACGTGACATTCACCGACAAGTCGCTGCTGCCGGTCGAGGACCGCATCTACTTCGCCGAGAACAACGGCGCCGCGGGCTTCGCCCTGACGCGCAACTCGTCGACCGCCGGCCTGCCCGCCGAGGGCGTCGGCTTCGGCGGCGTCGGTGAGTCGATGCCGCTCTCGCCGTACATGAGCCCCGGCATCGCCGGCTACGAGTGCGTGCTGAAGTGCGGCATCTACAGCCACGGCGCCTCGCCGACCGGCACGCCCCTGTTCGTCGGCTTCCAGTTCTTCCAGATCGGCGACGGCACCCCGGGCTCGGTCTCGGGCGTGGTGTTCCGTGACGCGAACCAGGACGGCGACCGCGACGCCGGCGAGCCGGGCCTCTCCGGCTTCTCGGTCAAGCTCGTGAACACGACGACCAGCACGGTCGTGTCGACGACGACGACCAACGCCAACGGCGAGTACGTCTTCTCGCCGCTCGGCTTCGACAACTGCTCGGTCATGCTCGAGTTCATGAGCTCGATGTACACGGCGACCACGCCGGTCGACGTCGCGCTGTCGAACTGCGGCTGCGGCCAGCAGTCGGTCAACTTCGGCCTCTACAACCAGGTCACGACGTGCATCGGCCGCACGCCGGGCTTCTGGCAGAACAACAACGGCACCGCGATCATCGTCAACGGCGGTTTCTGGGACGAGCTCGTCGCGCTCAACCTGGTCAACGCCACCGGCGCGGCCTACAACCCGAGCGGCTCGGTCTCCGAGTGGCGCAACTGGCTGAAGAACCGCAACGCGACCAACATGGCGTACCAGCTGGCGGCGCACCTCGCGGCGATGCAGCTGAACGTCCTGTCGGGCAGCGTCAGCGGCAACTGCTGGGCGCAGACGGGCAACGGCCCGATGAACATCCTGGCGCTGATCACGGCCGCCAACGAGGCGCTCGGCCTCGACCCGTTCACGCCGGTCGGCGACGCGAACCGCGCCGCCCAGGAGCTGCTGAAGAACGCCCTCGACGCGGCGAACAACAACCAGAACTGGCTGTGAGCCGGTCCGCCCGCGACGCGGGCGACCAGCTCGTCTCCAGCCATGCCACGCGGTGAGCCGGCGACGCCGGCCCGCCGCAGTGGCAGCGAGGCCGCCGGTCCGGGTC
>JBEITC010000331.1:0-4712 GCA_040375075.1 Planctomycetota bacterium
CTTCGCGCCCTCACCGCCGCGGAGCACGCGCACCTCGCCGCCGGCCGGTCCGCGCTGCGCGCCGACGCCGAGGACGGTTCGCTGACGCTGGTCGCCGCGCTGCACGAGCGCCGGCCCGACGACGGCCTGTTGGCGGCCCGCGTGCGCCGCGATTGGTTCTGGGACGCCGACGAGCTGCGCGGCGCCGGCGCCGAGGTGATGGTCTGCGACGGCAACTGGCGGCCGCTGTTCGCCACCTGGCCGACGGCGCCGACGACGCGGCCGTTCGCCTTCGCCGCGCTCAACGAGCAGGCCTCGGGAACGGTCGAGTGGTCGCCGGGCGACGAACCGCACCTGGCCCGCTACTGGCGCGCCTTCCTGCGGCCGCAGTACGGCTGCGACCTCTTCGTCGTGCAGTCGCGTCCGCAGGCCGACGCGCTCGCCGTCAGCCGCCAGTTCGCGTGGTGGTTCGCGTGCACCGCGGCGACGACGTTGCTGCTGGCGCTGCTGGCGAGCCTCGTGCAGATCCGTCGCACGCTCGGACCCATCGTCGCGCTCGGCGACGCCACCCGACGGCTCGCCGCCGGCGACCTCGACGCGCGCACCGGCGTCCGCGGTCGCGACGAGTTCGGCGAACTGGGGCGCGCGTTCGACGACATGGCGGCGCAACTGCAGGAGAACGTCCGTCGTCGCGAGCAGACCGAGCGCGACCTCGTCGCCTCGCGCGACGCGGCGCTGGCGGCCGTGCGCGCCAAGCAGGCGTTCATCGACAACGTCAGCCACGAGTTCCGCACGCCGATGGCGGCGGTGCTCGGCGCCACCGAGATCCTGACGCGACTCGAGTCCGGCGAGGTCGACGCGCTGGAGGAGTTCACCGGCATCGCGCACACCGGCGCGCAGCGCCTCGCGCGACTGGTCGACGACGTGATCGAGCTGAGCGGCAACGAGGCCTGGTCGGCCGCCGAGGTCGACGTCGCGGCGACGGTCGCCGAAGCGGTCGCCAGGTTGCCCGAGGCGGCGCGCGGCCGCGTGCGCGTCGCCGTCGACGCCGGCCAGGCGCGTGCGCTCGGCAACGCCGAAAGGCTCGTCGACGCGTGGGGACGCCTGCTCGACAACGCGTTGAAGTTCAGTCCGGCGGACGCGCGGGTCGACGTGCGCGTCGAGACGCCGCCCGGCGCCGTCGTCGTCGCGTTCGCCGACCGCGGCCCCGGCATCGCGCCGGCCGACGTCGCCCAGATCTTCGAGCCCTTCCGCCAGGTCGGTCGCGACGTGATGACCGACAAGGCGAACGGCGCGGGCCTGGGGCTGACCCTGGTCCGGCGCACCGTCGAGCGCCACGGCGGCGTCGTCGCCGTCGACACCGCGCCCGGCAACGGCGCGACGTTCCGCGTGCGCTTGCCCGCGCTCGTCGAGCGGCCGGCAACCCGCGTCTAGTCGCGGCGGCTCACGCCACGGCGTCCTGCAGCAACTGCCACAGCGCTGCGACGTCGGCGCGCTCCGTCGCCAGCGCGCCGATCGACGCGCGCACGGCCCAGCGTCCGTCGAGTTGCGTCGGCGTGAGCCACGCAGCGCCCGTCGCGTGCACGCGCGCGAGCCAGCCGAGCGTGTGCCGGTCGAGGTCGTCGCCGGCGAGGCCGTGGGGCTCGTGGCGGAACACGACCGTCTGCAGCGGCGTCGGCGCGAGCACGCGCCACGCCGGCGCGGCGGCGATCTGGTCGGCGAGCCAGCGCGCGTTGGCGAGGTCGCGGCGCAACCGCGCGCGCAGGCGCTCCGCCCCGTGCGCGCGCAGCAGGCTCCAGAGCTTGAGGGCGCGGAAGCGGCGACCGAGCGCGATGCTCCAGTCGCGGTAGTTGCGCACGCGGCCGTCGGCCTCGGTGCGCAGGTAGCTCGGGTTGGTGCTGAGCGCGCGCACCAGCAGTTCGTCGTCGCGTACCCAGAACACCGAGCAGTCGAAGGCGGCGCCGAGCCACTTGTGCGGGTTGACGACGATCGAGTCGGCGCGCTCCACGCCGTCCCACAGCGCGCGGCACTCCGGCAGCAGCATGGCGCTGCCGGCCATCGCGGCGTCGACGTGCAGCCACGCGCCGTGCGCGGCCGCGGCGTCGGCACAGGCGGCGATCGGGTCCATCGCGGTGGTGGCGGTGGTGCCCGTCGTGGCCACCACGGCGCACGGCCGCATGCCGGCGCTGGCGTCGACCCGCATCGCGGCCGCGAGGGCCGTTGCGTCGAGCGCGCGCGCCGCGTCGACGGCGACCTTGCGCACGTGCTCGCGGCCGAAGCCGGCGAGCAGCGCCGCCTTCTCGATCGAGCTGTGCGCTTCCGCGCTGGTGTAGACGACCAGCGGCGCGTCGCCGTGCTGCATGCCCGAGCGGGCCGCGCCGTGCGCCGTCGCGCGTTCGCGCGCGCACACCATCGCCAGGAACGAACACGTCGACGCCGTGTCCTGCAGCACGCCGCGCCACGCCGACGAGAGGCCGCACAGTTGCGCCAACCAATCGGTCGCGCGCTGCTCCAACTCGGTCAGCGCGGGCGCTGTCTGCCACGACAGCCCGAGCGCTCCGAGGCCCGTGCTCAGGAAGTCGCCGAGCACCGACGCGAGGTCGCCGTTCGACGGGAAGTACGCGAAGAAGCGCGGATGCTGCCAGTGCGAGGTCGCCGGCACGATCAGCTCGTCGAGGTCGCGCAGCACGGCCTCGAAGCCTTCGGGTCGTTCGGGCGCTGACTGCGGCAGCGCTGCGAGCAGGTCTCCTGGTTGCGTGCGCGACTGGATCGGCCGCGACGCGACGCCGGCGCGGTAGTCGGCGATCCAGTCGACGACGCGATGGCCGAGGCGGCGGAATTCTTCGGGCGTCATCGACAGGGCGTCGGGTCCTTCGGTCGGCGGCATCGCGTCCTCGGTCCGGCGTCGGTCGGCGGGAGCGCCGATGCGACGGACGGTTGGCGCACACCTTTCCGCGGCGTGCTCCCGGCCGCAAGCGCGCGGCGGTCGTCGTTCCCCGACGAATGCCTCCAACTGCGTAGGCCGTGTCCGCTTGCAGGCGTGACGACCTCGCTATGCTCCGCCTCTCGTCCCGCTGTCGAACACGCGCACCCATGAGTCAAGAAGCCCCCCAGCCAGAGCCGAACGCGATCGACGCCGCGCTGCTCGCCGCGGCCGTCCGCTTGCTGGCCGACGACCATCCTGGCGTGTCCGCTTCGGCGCGCGCGCGCTTGCTGCGCGCCGGCGCTGCCGCGCTGCCGCCATTGCGCGTCGGCGCCGAGTCCGCCGACGTGCTGTTGCGCGCGCGCTGCCGCTCGATGCTGCGCGCCTTCGAGGTGAAGGACAGCCTCGCGCGGTTCAGCCGCCTGCGCCTTGGCGACGACGGTCGCAGCCCCGCTGGCCCCGTGCTCGAGGGCGCGGTCCTGCTGGCGAAGATGGTCCGGACGTTCGTGCCCGACGCCAGCGACCTCGTCGCGATCCTGCGTTACCACGCCACCGAACTGCAGGCGCGCTGCGCTGGCCGCAGCCTGCCGGTGTGCGCGCGGCTGCTCGCCGAGCAGCTCCATGGCGTCGTCGGCCTGCGCGGCGCGCCCAGCGACGCGACGACGCTCGACCACGTGTCGATCGACCGCGTGCTTACCGGGCGCATCGGCTCGCCGGTGGCGCTGTCGCTGGTCTACCTGCTGGTCGCGCGCTGGGCCGGCTTGTCGGCCTCCGGCGTGGCGATCCCCGGCCACTTCCTCGTCCGCCTGCATGGCGAGCGGCCGGTGCTCGTCGATCCGTTCCACGGCGGCCGCGCGGTCACCAAGGCCGATGCCGCCCGCTATCTGCGCGGCGCCGGCCATCATCCGGTCCTGCCTCATCTGCGCGACCTCGACGACCGCGAACTGCTGCTGTGCCACCTCCGCGCGCTGCGGGAAGCGGCGCGCCTGCGGCCGGCGGAGCATGCGCTGCAGTCGCTCGGCCGCGCCGAGGCGCTGCTCGAGACCTCCTGAGATGCGCCGGCTGCGGCGCGTCGTCGTCGTCGCTTGCGCCGTGCTCGCCGGCTGTGCCGGCATGTTGCAGCGGCCCGCTCCTGACGTCGCGATGTCCTGGCGTCGCGCTACGCCGGTCGACGGCGCGGTGCGCGTCGGCAGCGCCGAGCGCGACGTCACGCCGCCGGTCGGCGCGTGGCTCGCCGGCTTCGCGCCAGGCCGGGCGTCGACGCGCGTCGCCGAGCCGTTGAAGGCGCGCGTCCTCGTGCTCGTCGTCGGCGAACGGCGCTTCGCCATCGTCGGGATCGACAACCTCGGCTTCCTGCGCGAGGACGTCGACTGGATCAAGCAAGGCCTGCCGGGCTTCGCGCTCGGCGACGTGTTCGTCTGCGCCAGCCACACGCACGCCGGGCCGGACGCGCTCGGGTTGTGGGGGAAGTTGCTGCGCACGTCGGGCCGCGATCCGGCGTACGTGGCCCAGGTGCGCGCCGCCGTCGCGGCGGCGACCGCAGAGGCGCTGGCCGCTGCCGTGCCGGCGGCGTTCGTCCACGGCGAGTCGCATCTGCCCGCCGAAGGGCTGGTGAAGAACGTCAACCGCCGCGGCGTGTTCGACCGGCGCGTCGTCGTGCTGCACGCGCGCGCGCTGGCCGACGGTCGGCCGGTCGGCACGCTGTTGCACCTCGCCTGCCATCCCGAGGTCCGGCCGCGCGGCGACACGTCGCTGAGCGCCGACTTCGTCGGGCCGCTGTGCGACCAGTGGCGCGCGCGTGGCCACGGCC
>JBEITC010000411.1:0-3735 GCA_040375075.1 Planctomycetota bacterium
CCCATCGCCGCATCCACCGCCCCTCATCCCCTCCCAGACCTTCAACGCCTCCACCGCCGCAGTTGGCGTCGCCAATGCGCCCGCCCCGCCTCTGGCGCGTGCCCATACCGCTCCAACTCGGCCCGCCCATCGCCGCGGCCACCGCTCCTCCTCCCTCCCAGGCCCTCAACGCCCTCGCCGCCGCAGTCGGCCTCGCCAATGCGCCCTCACCGCCTCAATCGCGTGTCCAAACCGCCCCACCTCGTCCCGCCCATCGCCACATCCACCGCGCCGACGCATTCCCGCACCTCCCACTCCGCAATCAACCTCCAAACCACACTCCCTCGCCCGCCCTACCCCCGCACCCGCAGCGGCAGATCCGCCAGCAGATCCGTCGCGAACCACTCGTCCAGCGCAACCGCGCCCATCGCGCCAACCCGCTCGCCGAGCATCGCTCGTGCTGCCGTGATGTTCGTCGCGTCCAGCACGTACCAGCCTCTTCCATCACCAAGCCTGCTGCGCAGCAGCACGCCGGCGTCGTCGGCGAGCGTCGCATCCGCGCGCGCGCCGTCGGCCGCGGTCAGCAGCACGTAGCCGCGCATGCCGCTGCCGAGCGGTGGCGTCGCGCCCGCCTTCTTCTGCGCGTCCTCACGCGCGAGATCGGCGGCGAGCTGTTCGCGCAGCGCCGCCGTCGTCGCCATCGGCGCCAGCTCGAAGCGGAACACGCCCTCGACGTAGCCTGGGTCGGTCTCGCACCACGCCTTCGCCTCGGCGAGATCGGCCGTCGCCAGCACGAAGACGCCGCGCAGCGCCGCGTCGCTCTTCTCCTTGCCGTACGGCCCAGCCATCATGAGTCGGCCCTCGCGCGCCAGCCGCTGCATGTTGGCCATGTGGCCGCCGAAGATGCGCTGCGAGTCGTCCTTGCTCAGCGGCGCGGTGCGCGGCCCGGTCTTGAGCAGCGCGAGCACGTAGGTCTCGGAAGGCGCGGCCGCCGGCGCGCCGGCACATGCGGGCACGACGACCGGCGCGAGCAGTCCAAGCGCGAGGAGAACGGAACGGCGAAGCAAGCGACGCATCGCGGTGAGGATACGGCCGCGCCACGGCTGCAGCCTGCGGGATGTCCCCGACGAGCGGCGCGCATGCAGCGCCACCGCCCAGCTCCGGCCAGCTGCGCACACTCGCTCCCCGCCGCACCATCCCGCCCCGCCCGACGCGTTCGACGCCGGCGCCGCCCTTCACGGGAAGCAGATGTGGCTCCACACCGGCAGGTACACCGCCGCCCCGCCGGGCAGCGTCGGCGTCGCGAGGTCGACGACGGTCGCGCTGTGGAACGGCGCCGGGTACCACGCGGGCGCTGCGTGCGGCAGGTTGGTCGTGAGCTGGCGCGAGTTGCCGTACGGCGGCGCGCCACCGTCCACGCTCGCCGGCGGGCCGAATGCGCCCAGCCCCATCGCCGACCAGATCACCGACAGGCGCGGCCAGACCACGAGTTCGTCCTGCAGGTGGCCGAAGCCATACCAGCGGTCGATCGGGGTGACGTTGGGGCGCGCGTACCACGTCGCCGGCGCGTTCGGCACGTTGCGCCAGTCCGCCGGGCTCGCGAAGCACACGACGCGCGCGACGTCGCGCAGCTTGCCGATCACGCCGGCGTGGCCACCGCCCTGGCTGTGGCCGGCGACGACGACCTTCGACCAGTCCGCCTGCCCCGCCGCCAGGTACGTCGCCCAACCTTCGCCCGGGTGGTTCGTGGCGAGCCAAGCGAGCAACGCGGTGAGCCGGTGGTCGATGCTCTCGACCGGACTGATCGCGAGCAGCGGCGAGAGATCCTGGCCGGTGAGGATCTCGCGGCGCGCGTCCCAGAAGGCGTCGGGGTCGAGGCTGTTGCCGCACAGGCTGCCGACGCTCGGCGTGTTCGGGTACATCAACCCGATCGCGTGGTAGCCGCGCGCGGCGCCGGCCGCGAGGACCGCCTGCTGGTTCTCGGGCTTGCCGCTGGTGCCGACCAGCAGGACGAACAGTCGGCCCTTCGCGACGACCGTCGGGGCCGGGTTGATGGCGACGTGGTTGTCGAGGAACGTCGTGATCGCCGGGTCGGTCGTCGCCGGTGGCACCAGCCGGGCCACCGACGGCGGCCCGATCGTGATGGCGACGTCGTTGTCCGACCACGCCGCGGCCCACGGCGCCGGCGTGGACAGGTCGAGGTCGACGGCCTGCACGTCGAACGCGAAGCCGAGCAGGCTGAGGTCGTTGGGCACCGACACGGTCAGCGCGTCGGTCGTGACGCCAGCGAGCACGTGCGCCGCGAACGGCACGGGCGCGAGCGGCGCCGGACCGAAGACATCCGCGGGATCGACGCGCATCTGCCCGGTCGCGTGCAGCCAGACCGGATCGAGTGGCGGCGGCGTCGGCACGGCGCCGGCGAACGGGCGCGCGACGATCCACAGGTTGAGCTTGCCGGACTGCGGCGCGGGAAACGTCTCGGTGATGGTCAGCGTCTGTCCGATGCCCGGCGTGCCGACGAGCGCCAGCGTGCGTCCCGTGCCTTGCGCGACGCAGGGCGCCATGGCCATGGCTGCGGCACAGGCCGCGACGCCCGCGCGCGCGGGCCAACGGTCGATGCGGCTCATTTCGCCAGCACCTCGACGGCGTCGACGTCGCCGTGCAGCAGCGGCCGCAGCCCCTCGACCGAGAGCGTCGCCGTGGACTGCGCGTCCCCCTTCAGTTGCCAGTCGAAGAACGCCAAGGTCGCGCGCTTGACCATCGGCTGCACGGCGGCGCGGGTCGGCGACGGTTGCATGCGCCGGCTGGTCCCCGTCGCGTCGGTGAAGTCGAGGTGCGACGCGTTGGCCAACCAGACGAAGCGGTGGTCGCCGTCCGGCCAGCGGGCGAACGCGTCGCGCCGGTTGCGCGCCGGCTGGCCGGCCTGCTGGTGGTCGTCGTCGCCCGAGACGCCGAGCAGCGGCGCCTGCAGGCTGCCGAAGCTCTCGGCGACGAAGAACGGCTCGCCGACGCCCTGCGGCGACAACGCGACGCCGCAGCGCACGCGCGCATCGCGCAGATCGGGGCCGAGGCCCTTGCCCGGCGGCACCGGCGGCACGAGCCAGTCGAGCGCCGGTCGCATGCCGCACACGACCATCGTCGTGAAGGCGCCGAACGAATGGCCCATCGCGCCGACCCGCGCGAGATCGCACCGGCCGCGCAGGCGGGGATGCGACCGATTCCAGCGCTCGACCTGATCGATCGCGAACGCGACGTCGCGCGGCCGGGCCAGCACTTCGTCGGCGTCGCGGATCATGGCGTCGAGGTTCTGCAGCGGCCGCAGGCCTTGGGTCAGCCGGTCGCGGTTGCTGCCGACGTGCTCGAGGCAGACGACGACGTAGCCGTGCGCGGCGAGATCCTGCGCCTGGGCGAAGTGCGTGTCGCGGTCGCCGCCGGCGCCGTGCGACACGACGACGACCGGCCACGGCCCGCCAGCCGTCGGCAGATGGACCTTCATCGGCACGCTGCGGCCAACCGGCGTCGCGTCGCGTTGGCGGCGCGGCAGCAGGCGCGGTCGCTGCCGCTCCGCGGCCGCCTGCCCGCCGCGCGCGTCGTCGACGACGTGCTGTACCTCGTGAAGGGCGATCGGACATACCGCGTCGACGGCATCGACGAGGTGTACGAGGCCTGGGCCGCGCCGCTCCGTCGGCAGGCGGAAGAAGACCGCGGGTGCCGCGCGAACCCCCCCGCCGAGGGCGTACGCTGGCGGTGGACCGC